>JBGTNC010000061.1:0-7072 GCA_041743265.1 Alphaproteobacteria bacterium
AGGTTGTAAGCGGGGATTCCCAAAAGGCGTGCATTGAAGGCCATATCGCCAGATGTGGCATTTTGCACATTCACGGCATAGGCATCCAAGAAACCTTTGTCCAGCGACAAGGGCAGATCGTCTTTTACGTCTTTGATCAGCTTGTGCAGGGTTTTGACCATCAGGCGTTCGGTCGCTTCGTATTTGTTGAAACCGTCGCTGTCATGCGCCATGCGGAAAATCAATTCATCATCCGATGGTTGTGTGGTGATTTTAACAGGGGCCGAGAAACCGCGCAGCAAAGACGGTACAACTGGGCCAGATACATTTTCAAACACAAAAGTTTGCGTGTTTTCGGTCAGGTGCAGCACGCGTGTGGTATCAGCGGCGGTGCTGGCATCGTCTGTGGAGAGTTTCAACGGCACATCTTTACCGCTTTCGGCAATCAGGCCGACGGCAACGGGAATGTGCAGTGCTTCTTTGTTGGGCTGGTCAGCTGTTGCCGGTGTTTTCTGGCTCAGCGTCAGTGTGTATGTTTTGGCATTGGCATCATAATCGCCCTGATAGCTGATTTCAGGCGTACCGGACTGGCGGTACCATGTGCGGAACTGGTCCAGATTAATGCCGGATGTTTCTTCCATCACATCCACAAAATCATCACAGGTAACAGCTTGGCCATCAAAGCGGCTGAAATATTCATCCGTCGCCGCGCGCCAGGTGGTTTCACCCATCATGGTGTGCAACATGCCAAGAACGTGGGAGCCTTTTTCGTAGATCGTGCCGGTATAGATATTGTCAAATTCTTCGACTTTATCAGGGCGGATCGGGTGGGATGTCGGCCCTGCATCTTCCATGAACTGGATCGCACGCAGGTCAATCGCATCATCAATGCGTTTGATTTCTTTGGAGTGCATGTCTTCGGTGAATTGGCGGTCACGCAAAACGGTGAAGCCTTCTTTCAACGTCAGCTCGAACCAGTCGCGTACCGTTACACGGTCACCGGAATAGTTGTGGAAATATTCGTGGCCGATCACAGCTTCGATATTGGTCAGCTCGTCATCGGTCGATGTTTCGCCGCTACCGACAAGGTAGGAGACGTTGAAAACGTTCAGGCCCTTGTTTTCCATGGCACCCGCGTTGAATTTATCAACGGCCACAATGTGGAAGCAATCCAGATCGTATTCGCGGCCATAACGGTCTTCATCCCATTTCATGGAACGTTTCAGCGATTCCATTGCCCAGGAAATTTTGTCTTCGTAACCGTCTTGCACGTAAATGCGCAGGTCAACTTCTTTGCCGGACATGGTGATGAATTTATCTTCCAGCACATGCATATCGCCTGCGACCACAGCAAACAGATAGCTGGGCTTCGGCCATGGGTCATTCCAGGAAATGCTGTGGGTGCCATCACCGTTATCGGTTGTTTGTGCAGGGTTGCCGTTACCGTTGGACAGCAAAACCGGATATTTTTCTTTATCCGCCGTCAGCGTCACATCGTATGTCGCCAAGTTATCGGGGCGGTCGAGGAAGTAGGTGATGCGGCGGAAGCCTTGCGCTTCGCACTGGGAGCATAAAATATCGCCAGCGGTATAAATACCGGACAGCGTTGTATTTTTCTCCGGATTCATTTGTGTGGTGATTTCAAGTTCAAAGGGCTGCGCGGGCGGGCGCTTCAAAATCAGGTTTTTGTCAGAGACTGTATATTCCGAATGGTCCAGTTCACGCGTCTGGCCGTTTTCGATGATTTTAAGGGATTTGAGCGTCAGATCTTCGCCATCCAAAATCAGCGGGCCGCCGACATTGGCCAGATCCGGATTGCGGTTCACGCTGATACGGCTGGTGATGGTCGTTTTGTTCGGGTCCAGATCAATGTCCAGCTTCACAGACGGAATTTTATATTCCGACGGGCGATAATCATCGCGATATAGCGGGTTGCGGGCGGGATCGAACAGAAAATCTTTTTTGGCGGCCATAGGGGGAACGCTCCAGTGTTAAATTTGACTGAGAATGATTATTGAAGGAGTTTAATTTACCAGAAAGTTTCAGTCAACCAAGGATTACCGCAATTTTATTGCTTTTTGGGGTATCCGGGTAATGTTGCAGGGCAGCAAACTAGGTCGTTTTCAGCTGATACAAAATCCGGCCTTCTTCCATGGTTTCAATGACTTCGCCACGGCGCAGGCTGTAAATCAGATGCGCCAATGTCTCGCCAAGGGCAAAGAAAACATCGCCTGTCTTTAATTCACGATGGGCAAACAGGCCCTGCATGGCGGCATAACCGGTTTGCGGGCCACCATCTTTCAAGACGGCATGCAGCTTTTCCAACCGCTGGTGATGATGTGCGGTGATTTGGTCTGTGCGTTTGCGAAGCCCTTGAAACGGAATACCGTGTGACGGCAATACAAGCGCATCATCTGGCACGGCATCAGCAATGCGCGCCAGCGTATCCAGATAAGCACCGACAGGATCTTCGCCCTGACTATTACCCGGAAAAAAGCTGATGTTGGGGGTGATATAGGGCAGCACCATGTCGCCTGCAATCAGAATATTGTCTCTCGCGTTATACAGGCTGGCGTGTTCAGGGCTATGGCCATAGCCGCCGATGATCTGCCAATCGCGGCCGGCCAGCGTAATGGTGTCATCCGGATGCACATGCGACACGGCAGCGGGTGGCGCGTGAATAATTTTTTTGTAACCCATGCGGCGGTCGATCAGCGTTTCCAGCAAATCATCCGGTACGCCGGATTGGGTGTAATAGGGGCGGTATATTTCTTCCAATCGATCAGCGCTGTCTTGATCGGTGAGCGCCTGTACCATTTGCCATTCGGCGGGAGTCATGTGGATGGTGGCGTTTTTGTTTTTATCAGCCAGCCAGCCTGCCAACCCGAAATGGTCGGGGTGGAAATGGGTGATGAAAATATTTTCGATCTTCTCGGGCGGCATTTGCGCTGCCAGCACCTGTTCCCATTCGGCAATGCTTTCGGCTTGGTTAAAGCCGCTGTCGATAATGGTCCAGCCCTTCGGGCCATCCAGCAGCCAGATATTGACATGGTTCAGGGCGAAGGGGAGAGAAAAGCGCAGCCAATACAGGCCCGGTGCCACTTCCAGCGTTGTGCCAGCGGCGGGCAGGGCGGTGTCGTGCCGTCCCGCGGTTTTGTGTTTGATGATGGTCACGGGGGCTTTCTGGTTCAGGGCTTTTTGTTCTTGTCTGCTTCTTCTTTCAGACGGATCATTTTTTTGTGGTCGGTATAGTCGCGGTGACGCTCGCCCCAAGCACGTATCAGTTCTTCGCGCACAATGGCGCGGCGTTCGGCCCAAATGGCATCGCTGACAAATTCTGGCTTCACTTTAAAATCCTTCGGCGGGACCAGAATGGTTTTGGTCAGGCTCGGATTTTCGGGGTCGAGCATCTTGATCATCTTGGTGTCTTTTTGCTGCAAAACGGCAATGGAACCTTCGCTGCCTGCTGCGCAGACTTCTGCATTGGGCGGGCGGTCGATCATATTGCTTTCACCGCGCACAATGCTCAGGCTCAGGTTTTCCATTTCTGACGGTGAAAAAAGCCCAAGTGCATAAAAAAGTGTTTTCAGGCGCGGGGCCATCAATGCATTACGTACTTTTTCTGCCGTGGCATCTTTGCAGCGGGCGATGTCTGTGGCCAGCATCATTTCGAAAGTCATGAGTGCGGCAAGTGCCGTTTGCGAATAATCCAGAAATTCATGCACCAGACGCTCGGCCAGAAAAGCTTGTGCGGCAAAAAAGGCCAAGTCTGAATACAGCATGAAATACAGACTGTTCATTTTTTTAATATCTGGCTGACGTACCGAATAATCGCGCGCCCAGTCCATGGCAACGGCAATCTTGCGCGGCTCCGCCAAGGTGGATGTGACGATGTATTCGCTCAAAGACGCAGCGCTTTCTGTCGCGGCGCGCTTGTTCAGCTCGGCATAGAGGGCTTCGTCTTCGGGAGGGATTTTGTGCGACAGGGTGCGGTCGGTATAGGGAATGCTTGCCCCTGTACCTTTGTATTTAGCCGCCAGATAAACGCCGCCCGCGGTAGAGAGGGCCGCCAATACCAATATAATCGCCAGTTTTTTGCCGTGTCCGGTTTTCAATAAATCCCCCATTGCTTTTCCTTGTATCTTAACCGTTTTTTTTCTTTTTTATAGCCATATTGATCGCCTATGATAGCGCAAGTACTTCACGCGGCCACCATTGGAGGATTTCCATGACGTTTACGCTGGATCATCGTCTGGCAGACAGCTCTTTCCCGCTCGCCGAGTGGGAATTATGCACGGTGCGCCTGAAAAATGACAAAAGCTGGCATTGGCTGTATCTGGTGCCGCAGCGCGAAGGGATTCGGGAAATATATGACCTGACGCCGCAGGACCAAACGCTGCTGATTACTGAAATAGCGCTGGCGGCCCGTGCTATTAATGATTTGTACCAGCCGGATAAAATCAACACAGCGGCCCTTGGAAACATGGTGCCACAGTTGCATGTGCATATTTTTGGCAGATATAATAACGATCCGGCATGGCCCAAACCCGTTTGGGCGGTCGATGTGCCGGAAGTTGCCTATAGCGATGCCGAAAAAGAAGCCGAGATTCAAAAACTGCAAAAATATTTCGAAGACAATAAAAACAAATAAGAAAAACACACAAGGATAACAATTGATGTCAACGATGACTTTCTGCCAGGGACTCTACGAGCTGATGGACAGCTATGATGGTTTTATCATGGACCAGTGGGGTGTACTGCATAACGGCTTACAACCTTATGAAGGTGTCATTGATAGTCTTAATCACCTGAAGCAGCGCAAAAAACAGGTTGTGATTTTATCCAACTCCGCCAAACGCTCCGATGATAACGTTGAGCGTTTGAAAAAGCTGGGCATCAAGCCGAGCCTTTACAAATCTGTCGTCACCGCCGGCGAAGTTGCATGGCAGGGGCTGCGCGGACAAAAAGAACCGCCCTTCAAAGAGATTGGCAAGAAGTGCTTTTTGATTTCCCGTCCCGATGACAGCGGTCTTTTAAATGACCTTGATGTTGATGTCGTGACCGATATCGAAGAAGCGCAATTCATCCTCATCACCAGTTTTGATCCGAACGGCACAAAACTTGAAGATCTGGATCCCATTTTCAAACGCGCGGTCGTGAAGCGTTTGCCCGCCATTTGCGCGAACCCGGATATGATTACTGTTTACGGCCATGAACGTGCCGTAGGCCCGGGCGCCGTTGCCAAGCGTTATCACGATCTGGGCGGCATGGCGCATTTGATTGGCAAGCCGCATAAAACGATTTTCCGCTTTGCGCAGGGGCTGTTTGATAATGTTATCCCGTCGCGCATTTTGGTGATCGGTGATTCATTGCAGCATGATATTTCAGGCGCGATTGCGGTTGATATGGACACAGCTTTTGTGACATCCGGCATTCATGGCAGTGCTTTCCCGCCGGGGATTGCGCCAGAACAGCGCCGTAAAGCCATGGAGCATTTGGCCCAGATTTACGGCGGTATCCGCCCGAACTGGGTGCTAGACAGCCTTGTCTGGCAAACGCCAGAAGCTGCCTTGCGCGAACGTGAACGCGCACGGATGAAAGAATAAATAAAACAGTCTCTGTTTTTATTCGTGGATCGGAATGTTGTCGTCGGGATCTGATGCGTATTCCGTACACAGAACGGAATAGGCGGCTTTGATATCCGGCATCGCACGCTCGACCGCGGCTTCGCCTTCTTCAATTAATTCTTCCGCACGGTCAAATTCCATCAGGCCGATATGGCCGATACGTGGCACGATCAAAACGTCGGGCGGGTCACCCGCCAAACGTGATCTGGCAAGACGATCCTGCACAATGTTCAGCGATGACAGCATGACGCCAAAAATGCTGGGGCCGCCTGTGGTGTTGTCGCGGCGGAACACACGTTGGATCAGGCCTTTTTTCTTGTCATCTTCAACCTGCTGCGGCCCTTCGAAGTTAAGAAGGTCAAAGCCTGCCACGGTGGGTACGCTGTCGCCGTGATGTTTGCTTTTACCGATGATGTCACCACCAACGTTGACAGCAATCGTCATGCGCGCGCCATTGGCGGAGCAAGCGGACACCGGCACAGGGTTGACAAGCGCGCCGTCAATCAGCCAGCGGTTGTTCATGAAAACAGGCGAGAAAATACCGGGCAGCGAGAAGGATGCGCGCATCACATCGACCAGACGGCCACGGCGTAGCCAAACTTCGTGACCTGTCACCAGATCGGTTGTGATGGCAATAAACGGGTGCGGCAAATCTTCGACTTTGACGTCGCCGAAATTTTCCAGCATCAGCTTCATCAATTTTTCGCCGCCGATCAATCCACCGGATTTGACGCGGAAATCCATATACGACAGCACTTTGAATTTTGTCAGGGAATATGCCCATTCTTCCAAGGCATCCATGCGGTGGGCCAGATAGGCACCGCCAACCAGCGCACCCATGGAAGAGCCGGAAATAACCGTCGGCTCGATCCCGTGGCGTTTGAGGGCGCGGATAACGCCCAAATGCGCAAAACCGCGTGCCAGACCACTACCCAGCGCCAAACCGATGCGCGGCGGGGCCGACATATGCACGGTAGAAGCCGTTTCTTGTGTTTTTAGTCCCGGGCTGGCGGGAGGGATATCGGGGCCTTTTTTATCCTTGCCAAACATGCAAGATGCCTTCTTTCTTGGTATTATGTTTATTGTTTACAGGGGCGGGATTGATGATTAAACTGCCCCCCTTAAATGTAGTATAACAGCACTTTAGAAACTATTAACAGTTACAGAAACAGAGTACCTCTTGGCGATAGAACCGACCACTGCAATTCCACCCGATAATGCCGCTTCCTGGCCGATGATGCGCCGTCTGGCGATCACCTATGTGCGCCCGTATCTGGGCACGCTGTCGCTGGCGATGCTGATGATGTTGGTGGCCGCGGCCATGACAGGTGCCATGGCCAAGATGATGGAACCTGTGATTGACGAGGTTTTTTCTGCCAAGAACCAAGCCATGCTTTGGCCCATTGCTATCGGCGTTTTGACAATTTTTGTGGTGCGCGGCTTTGCCACCTATGGCCACACGGTAC
>JBGTNC010000062.1:0-6828 GCA_041743265.1 Alphaproteobacteria bacterium
GAACGGTGCATTTGCGATACGATCACGCGTTCTGTGCCGTTCACAACGAAGGTACCGTTGCCCGTCATCAAAGGCATATCCACCATGTACACATCTTGCTCTTTGATGTCGCGGATGGTGCGCAGGCCGCTATCTTCGTCAATGTCGAAGGTAGACAGGCGCAGGGTCACGCGCAAAGGCGCGGCATACGTCATGGAACGCTGTTGGCATTCTTCTACATCATATTTCGGCTCTTCCAGCTCATAGCGCACAAAATCAATTTCGGCGCGGCCAGAGAAATCTTTAATGGGGAATACAGAAGAGAATACTTCTTGCAGACCTTCCATGAAGCGGTCTTGCGGCTTTACTTCGCGCTGCAAGAATTTTTCGTAGGAATTGCGTTGAACCTCAATCAGGTTCGGCATTTCACAAACTTCAGGAATTTTGCCAAAGCTGCGGCGGATACGTTTTCTGCCGGTGAAGCTTTTGCTATCTGTCAGGGATCGGATTGTTTTTTTTGCGCTGCTCATGTGTTTTTCGTGCCCGTATGTTTTACGTTGCGACAAAGATGGGGGAAAGCCCCCAAAACCAAGACCGGATACCAATTCAACCGAATAACCGATCTTTTAAAAATGCGTAGTTCAAAGTTCCAGTATCACTTCTGATACCTTCAGCAAAACAAAGATGTTCTTCGCTTTGCTCAAGACAGCAGCCCTGCACCTAGTGCAATACAGCAGCCCACAAAACAGCAGAAGGGGCGGCAGGAAAAATTCCCTGCCGCCGCACTTCATGCAGCGTGTTGTGCAAAAATAATCACTTCAGTGATTACTTCAGCTCAACTTTCGCGCCGACGTCTTCAAGTTTCTTTTTCAGCTCTTCCGCTTCGCCTTTAGCAACGCCTTGCTTCAGGGATTTAGGAGCAGCTTCAACGAGGTCTTTCGCTTCTTTCAGACCGAGGCCTGTTACTTCGCGAACAACTTTGATCACTTCGATTTTCTTGTCGCCAATGGCGGCCAGAACAACGTCGAAATCATCTTTTGCTTCAGCAGCAGGTGCAGCGCCGCCAACAGCAGCAACAGCAGCAGGTGCAGCAGCAGAAACGCCCCACTTTTCTTCGAGCATTTTTGACAACTCAGCAGCTTCCAATACGGACAGCTGGGACAGTGCGTCTACGAGTTTAGCTAAATCAGCCATTTTTAGTTCTCCTTAAAGGTGTTTTTGTATCAAGTATTGTTTTTGTTGATGTATCCAACCGACTGTATAACTCAGCCTTTGTCGGCATACGCTTTGGTAACACGAGCCAACTGCGCGGCAGGTGCCTGGGTAAGTACGGCAAGACGTGTGGCGGGTGTTTGGAACATCGCCAGCAGCATTGCGCGCATCTCGTCCAGAGACGGCAGTTTCGACAGTGCATCAACGCCCGCTTTGTCGAGGATTTTGTCGCCCAACGCGCCGCCAATGATAATCAGTTTGTCATTGGTTTTTGCGAAGGTGGACGCGATCTTTGCGGCAGCAACAGGATCTTTCGATGTTGCCAACGCGACGGGGCCTTTCAGCATAGGGCTAATGCCTTCAAAGCGTGTACCTTGCAAAGCCCGCAGAACGAGCCGGTTTTTAGATACTTTGAAGCTGATGCCTTCGTTGCGCATTTGAACACGCAGCTCTGTCGCTTGCCCTGCTGTCAAACCCGCATTCTGGGTAACAACAATGGCTTCGGCTTCACTGAGCGTTTTTTGCAACTGTTCAACAGTTTCCGCTTTTTGTGCACGATTCACGGATAGTTCTCCGTTTCTTGTAGTTATGGCGAGCCTGTTTTGTCTTAAAAACAAACCCATCCGGGTTGTACGAAGAATACATTGCATGTCGATCATGACATCCGCAGCATCCCGCTAGTTATCCGTCCCGAAGCTCAAGCCATAACGATCGTAATTGTTAGGAACTCGTTTCTTCGTCTGTACCGGCCTCAGAAAACGTTTTCTGAATTTAGCCCTGAAGTTTAGGTACCTGTAGTCTCGGACGGTAGTTCCCCTCTTCCCGCTCTCCGGCGAACCGGAAAGACAGGAAGAGGAATTTCATCAAGCCGCTTTGGTCAGGCTGGACAAGTCCAGACGCAGGCCAGGGCCCATGGACGATGTCAAAGCCGCTTTCTTCAGGTAGTTACCTTTAGTTGTAGACGGCTTTGCTTTAATAACCGCGTCCATCAGGGCGCGAATATTTTCGACCAGTTTAACTTCATCAAAGCTAGCCTTGCCCACGCCAACGTGAACAATGCCTTCTTTTTGCGCGCGGTATTCAACAGCGCCACCTTTTGCAGCGCTCACTGCAGCGGTGACATCCATTGTGACCGTACCCAATTTCGGGTTCGGCATCATACCTTTTGGACCCAGGATCTGACCGAGACGACCAACAACACCCCTCATGTCAGGGGTTGCAATCACACGCTCAAAAGGCATGTTGCCTTTCTGGATCATTTCAGCGAGATCTTCATCACCAACAACATCGGCGCCAGCTTTTTTCGCTTCTTCGGCTTTCGGGCCTTTTGCGAAAACAGCAACGCGGATGCTTTTGCCTGTACCATGCGGCAATACCAGCATACCGCGGACGTTCTGGTCCGACTGCTTGGTATCGATGCCAAGGTTAACAGCCAATTCGATGGTTTCATCAAATTTGGCAGTCGCGTTCTTTTTCAAGAAGCTGACAGCTTCTTCCAAAGACCATACCTTTGTTGCATCCAGTTCTTCACGCACAGTGCGCAGACGCTTCGTAAAGCGCTGTTTTACTTTTTTGGTATCTTGTTTCTTTGCCATGATAATTACGCCTCCAGCACTTCGATGCCCATGGAACGCGCGGTACCGGCGATGGATTTCATCGCGGTCTCGACGTTCGCAGCATTCATGTCTTTAAACTTAGCTTCGGCAATTTCACGTACTTGCTTGGAAGTGACGGAACCAACGGGTTTATCTTTACCTGCTGTGCCCGAGCCTTTTTCAAGCTTGGCCGCTTTCACCAGATAGTAGCTGGCGGGCGGTGTTTTCATGACGAAGGTGAAAGAACGGTCAGCGTAAACCGTAATCACGCAAGGAATCGGCATACCGGGTTCCATGCCCTGTGTCTGGGCGTTGAAACCTTTGCAGAATTCCATGATGTTAACGCCAGCCTGACCAAGCGCGGGGCCGATCGGCGGCGAAGGGTTGGCTTTACCAGCTGGTACAACCAGCTTGATATAGCCTTGGATTTTTTTTGCCATTGTAAATATCCTTATAATTCAAAGGGTTGTGGTACGGCTGTCCCTGGACTTTTCGGGCGTGGCCTCCCACAGATTATGACGACGACAGCCCGTAAGGGTAGTCATCGGCGCGCCACTATACCGCTGAATCGCTGAATTGCAAGGAGAAAGTGATGATTTTATCGAAAAAGATGCCAAAACCGTCTCCGGTGGCATCCAAATTTCTTTAGGCAATGGTAAGAAGCCTAGTATATAATGATTATGGTCAATTTGATCCCCGATTTCAAGCACAAAATCAGGCCCGAAAAAGCCTGCAATATAAGGACCTTATGACAGAGAAAACGCCGCGCAAAACCGATTCAGCCCCCACCACCCCGAAGTTTGATTTCGATCAGGTCGTGGCACAGGCGCGCCGTGACTTCCCCAAAGAAACTGCTCAAACCACTTTTATCAATGGCGATGATCCGGATGCGCTCGATCAGCTCTATCAATGGGCCGTCAGCCAGCGCAAGCGCACGATCGAATGGGACAACATGGAGCCCTATGTGGAGAACAAGCGGCCCTTCTCCACCGATTCACGCGAAGGCGCCACGGTTTTGATGATGCACCCGTCAAACCCGACCCAGAGCTTTCCGGGAGACCCGGACAAATCCAACTTCCTGACATTCGACCACGAGCTGGGCCATATCGTGGCCCCCAAGGGCATGGGCAAACATATTCCAGCCGACGTTACCGAACTGGTCGCGGATAGTTTTGCCGCCATACGCGGCTTACAGCGCGGCAGCCTGACCAAACAAGATGTACAAGCCATGGCCAACCATCGGGATGCGGGGTTCTTGCTCTATTCAGGCCTTAGTCACCTGACCTCCATGTCTCTGGATGCAATTGTCATCAACCCCAAGAACATCGACATTGCCAGCCTGTCCCCGAAAGAAATCGGGCAGGTCGCCAAACGCCACGCAAACGCGTTTGAAAACAAGCGCGGCTCCTATAACAAATTTGCACCCATCGAAGATTTGGGCAAGCCGACATGGGAAGATGACTCCCTGCCCGCAGAAGAGCGCGTAGAGCAACGCCTGCACGCGGTGACTGAGATTGCCATGACAGCCAGACGCTCATCCATGTCGTTTTATCTGGCGGCCCGCATGATCATCAACGCGGTTGAACATGGCGGTGTTACCTATAACGGTGAAACAGTAAAATTGCAGGGTGGCGATGCCCACTGGCAAAGCGTGAAAGATGCCGTTGAAAAACGCGCCGGCAAACGCGACATTGGCGCGCGCAAAGCCGCCCAAAATCCAGCACTGTCACAACCACAAGACAACAGCATCAAAGCCCGCATCAGCCGCTTTATCAAACCGCTTGGGATTTAATCGGCATTGGCGGGGCCGAGCCCCAAGGTATGTACCAACGTTTCGATGGATTGAACTTCCGTAAAGAAGCGCTGTAGACTGCCCTTTAGAATTTCAGCATCCCGACCGCCGCTGGTAAAGAGCGAGAAATCAGGCACGAATATGATAGGCGCTACGGATTTAAAGCTGATTAAAACATCATGCCCGCGCAAAGAAAATTCCAGCCATTCCGTATCCATGTCCTCGGCCACTGCGGTGAAGACTTCGATCCTGTCGGGCGTCAAATAAGCACGGGATTCCACTTGATCCGTCGATAGCACATCATATAGCTGCTCAAAATCGCCGCTCACGATATTCACTTTTTTGAGACCACTGAGCCTTTCCATCACCGCCGTTGTGACAACAGCATCCGGCACGATCAGGCTATGGGCAGCATGGCGTTTTACACTGCGCAGTAAAATAAAAATCCAGCGCGCCTGAAAAGGCCCGCGCGGGTGGTTATTGACAGCCCGTCTGGCATATTTTTCGCCCGCATAGACCACTTCTTGAATGGCAAAAGGGATGCCGGCCACACTGCCCTTAAAACCGTCTTCGTGTTTATGATCCAAACTCCAGGCGAAGGGGTGCAGCGGTATCTCGTGTTTCTTCAATCTATCGTCCGTCAAAAAACCGGATGGGCTGAAGGTAAACCCCGTCTCTGCGCACATCAGCTCAATCAGGTATTTTTTGTATTCCAGCCGAAAAAGGAAATTTGCCCGCGGGTAAAACAGCATGAATAAAAGCATGATGCCCGGCACAACCCAGACGACAAGATCACGCTCCAGCAAGAAAAGTAAAAAACCCAATGCCAGCGCGGCGAGATGAAAGCACAGATATATCCGGCGATACGTGCTGCGCTTTTGTGCCAGTTCTTGTAATGGTTTTTTAAAAATATCACCTGATGTCACGCGTGCCGCCCCGCTCGAATATACCGATATTTTATTTTAATTCGTATCCTCATCCGCGTCACGGTCGATTTTGACGGCGCGGATTTCGTCGATGCGACGGCCATCCATACGGTCTACGTGGATCATCCAGCCCAGCCATTCCATGCTATCGCCCTGCTGCGGGAAACGGCCCAGTTCATGCAGCACAAGGCCTGCAATGGTGGCAAAGCGGCCATCGGGTTCGTAATCCACCGCCAGTTCGCTGCGCACGTCGTAGATGGATGCCATGCCGTCAATCAGATAGCTGCCGTCTTCTTGACGATCCATCAACACTTCGCCGGGTTCATCCATATCGGGGAATTCGCCTGTGATAGCTTCGAGCAGATCAAGGTGGGTAATCACACCCTCGACCCCGCCGAATTCATCAATCACCACGGCGATTTCAATCGGCTGTTTTTTAAACACTTCCAATAGCGTTAAAACAGAACTCCGTTTTTGTACCAACAAAGGCTCGTGCAATACTTTGGGTGACAAGGTCACGTCTTCGTCTTGCAAATATTCTTTCAAGAAAGCATCTTTTTGCAAAATACCCAGCACGTTATCCATCTCGCCATCCACCACCAGAATATGGGAGCGATGCATAGCGGCAATATCGGCGGATAATTCTGCGGCGGGTTTGCGAATGTTCACATACTCGACCTCGATACGCGGCGTCATGATGGTATGCACAGGGCGGGCAGACAGGTTCAAAACCCCCTGCAACAACAGCATTTCGGCAGAGGACAATACCTTGGACCGCCCCGCTTCTTGCAGCAGCGCATTGGCTTCGCGCGTTTCCGATATATCGTCAACACGCTTGGCACCCAATACTTTTAAAAGTGCATCCGATGTCCGCAAGCGCAGGTTTTGGCCTGTCAACACGCGCTGTTTCAACTTCATGCGGGCAAACTGGTTGATGCCTTCGATCAAAATCGAGAAGCCGATGGCGGCATACAAATAGCCTTTGGGGATTGTCGCCCCCATCCCTTCGGCCATCAACGCAAAACCTACCATCAGCAAAAAGCCAAGGCAGAGCATGACAACCGTTTGATGGCGGTTCACAAATAATGTCAGCGGGCGGCTGGTCCAGACCATAATCAGAATAGCCACCGTCACAGCGGCAATCATCATCGATAGATGCTCTGTCATGCCGACAGCCGTAATCACGGCATCCAGCGAGAAGACCGCATCCAGCACCACAATCTGTGCCACGACCATGGCGAAACTGGCTTTATAGCGCATGCCTTCGTCGCGGTGCCCCGCACCTTCCAACCGGCTATGAATTTCCATGGTGGCTTTGGTCAGC
>JBGTNC010000063.1:0-14456 GCA_041743265.1 Alphaproteobacteria bacterium
GTGAACCATTCCGCAACCGCCGATTTCGATCCAGCCGGTGGAGCCGCAGAGTCTGCAATCTTTGCCGCTCGCGCGACACTGAATGCATTGCATGTCGACTTCCGCTGACGGTTCGGTAAACGGGAAAAAACTGGGTCTAAATCGCAATGGCCGCGCGCCGAACATGTTCTTCACGAGGTAGTGAAGGATGCCTTTCAGGTCCGCGAACGAAATATTGGTGTCCACCATCAAGCCTTCCATCTGGTGGAACATGGGCGTATGCGTCATGTCGTAATCGGAGCGGAAGGTACGGCCCGGAATGATCACACGCAAAGGTGGCTTCTGGTTTTGCATCACGTGTACTTGCACCGTGGAGGTATGCGTGCGCAGCAAACGGCGCGCGTCTTCTGCCTTTACGTTATCAGCATCGGGCAGATAGAACGTATCGTGCATCTGGCGCGCGGGGTGTTCCGGTGGAAAGTTCAAGGCGGTGAAGTTGTGAAAATCGTCTTCAATCTCCGGCCCTTCGGCAACGCTGAAGCCCATATCGGCAAAAATCGTGATCATTTCTTCGATCGTCTGGCTGATCGGGTGGATAGAGCCTTTGTTCTCGGGTCGGACGGAAAGCGTCACATCCATTTTTTCAGCTGCAAGTCTCGTATTCAGGGCAGCGGCTTTTAAGGTGGTGGCCTTCGCGTCAATCTCGGCGGTGATTTCGTCTTTGAGACGGTTGAGCGCTTGGCCCATTTCCTTGCGCTCTTCCGGTGACAATCCGCCCAGCGTTTTCATGAGGTCGGTCACGCGGCCTTTTTTGCCAAGGGCGGTGATGCGCACTTCTTCCAGTGACGGAATATCGTTGGCGGCTTTGACCGTTTCAACGATTTCTTTTTTCAAGGCATCAAGGTTGCTCATGTCCATATTCTTTCATTCTAGTTCTGGGCTGTCGTTGTTTTAAGGCGTCCGTGCTTTACGGTTCCGAGCCGGGGGCCAGCGTCACTTGCAAGCCGTCCAGCTCTTCGGTCATAATGATCTGGCAAGATAGGCGCGATGTTTCATCAACCTCGAAAGCGCCGTCCAGCATATCGATTTCTTCTTCGCTCGCGTCTTCAATGTTCTCTATCCAGTCAGGGTTGACGTAGATGTGGCATGTGGCACAGGCGCAAGCGCCGCCACATTCGGCCTTGATGCCCAGCTGTGGGTCATTCATGGCGTAATCGCGGATAATTTCCATCACGCGCCAGCCTTCAACGGCATCCATCGCGTGTTCTTCGCCATCACGATCGGTTACAAAAATTTTCATTTTTTCTTTACTCCTCTCTTATCGCGTTGCTGCCCCAGCATTTCCTTGAGGGCAAAAACAGCGGCCGCATTTAACAGGGCCATTAAAACACAACTGACCGCGCTTAAAGCGGCCAGCAAAAAGATAGTCTCCATCTGGCCTGGCGGTGGTTTGCCTTGTGTCAGAATTCTAGCCAGCGGTTCGCTGAAAATTTCAAAGGGGATAGAGATTAAAATGCCCATACCCAAAAGCCGCAGAGAAACCATCGCGCCGTTGACGCGGAAAATATATTGCTTCACCGAATATCCGGTTGCGACCAGAATATGCGCCACGCTCAAGCGCAGGCCCCAGAACGTTGCGCCAATCATCAGCATGCCGATCATGGAATAGTGGTCAAACGTATCGGGCGATCCTTGATCTTTCCACCACAGTAAATAGGCGGAGATACCGATCACGGCCATTTTAAACAAAACCCATGTCAGCACGCAGGCGTTCAGGTCATTGTGACGTTGCAGGGTAAATTCTGGCGCGGACGGCAAATTGCCCAGACGTTCTCCGAAAAGAAGAAGACGTGCTTGCACAAACATAAACCACGCGGACGCCGCAGAGGCGGGCAAGGTTATCAGCGCGGCTGATAAAATATTACCGGCCTGTTTTTCGATCAGGAAAAAAGAAGCAACATTTGTCAATAATGTCAGCACATAGGGTAAGGCCATCGCAGCAATGAGATAGCGCCGTTCGGCGACGGTAAACCGCACGCCGTGTATTACCGCAGCAATAATGTCAAAACGGCTGTTGTTCATGGTCCTGCCCGAGAAATAACGCGCTTCATTACACCACTCGAATCATTTAACGCCAAGTTTTTCCTGTAAATTCGAGCTGGAGGTTGTGTATTCAAAACGCAGCTTGCGCTCGGGATAGACATAACGAAAGGCTTGTTGCGCCATCAGCGCACCTTCGTGGAATCCGGAAAGTATCAGCTTCAGCTTGCCCGGATACCAGTTGATATCACCGATAGAGAAAATACCGGGTACGGTTGTTTCAAATTTCTCCGTATCCACGGGGATCAATCCGCCCGTATGCAGGGCAATGCCCAGCTTTTCGCAGAGCGTGCCGATGGGCCCCAGTTTCATGGTCAGGCCGTAAAACGCCAGAAGCGTATCGCACCTAAGTGTACCTGCTGTTTTATCCGCATAGGTCAGGTTCAGGTGGTCAATTTGACCTTCTGTGCCCGTGATGCCGGATAGATTGCCGATGACGAGTTTCATTTGGTCTTTGGCGACCAATGCGCGCATTTGCGACACGCTATGCGGGGCAGCGCGGAAATCATCGCGGCGATGCAAAAGCGTGATAGAGGCCGCCAATGGC
Organism: Alphaproteobacteria bacterium; assembly: GCA_041743265.1. Taxonomy (GTDB): domain Bacteria; phylum Pseudomonadota; class Alphaproteobacteria; order Micavibrionales; family UBA2020; genus UBA2020. Next base: position 2,627 of record JBGTNC010000063.1, read on the forward strand.
TGTAAATTCAACACCCAGTCCAAGGCGGAATCGCCGCCACCCGCTACTACAATATGCTTGCCTGCAAATTGTTCGCGCTTGCGCACGGCATAAAAAACGGATGTCCCTTCGAAAGCATCAATGCCCGCAACGGGTGGTTTTTTGGGTGTAAAGCTACCGCCGCCCGCCGCAATAATCACAACCTTGCCATGCAAGATGGTGCCAGTATCGGTGGTCACGCGCCAACCGGTTTCGGTTTTTTCAATATCCTGCGCCATCTGGCTGAGATGAAAAACGGGGTTGAAGGGTTTGATCTGTTCCATCAACTGGTCTGTCAGCTGTTGACCGTAGACGATGGGCAGGGCGGGGATATCGTAAATCGGTTTTTCAGGGTAAAGCTCGGCACATTGACCGCCGGGGCGATCCAAAATATCGATCAAATGCGCCTTCATATCCAAAAGGCCCAGCTCGAAAACGGCAAAAAGGCCAACGGGGCCGGCGCCAATGATAATGGCATCTGTGTGGTGTTCTGTTGTCATGTCCCTGAAATATGCGAAAACACGTTTAAATTCAAGGGTTTTGTGGGGGATTTCTGCGACAGGCCGATTGTTTCGGCCAAGGTCTGTTTTGCACAAGAATATGACGAAAAATGCAAAAAAAGCCGTTTTTTTGACTAAAAAATGCAAAAAACAGGCATTTTTAGCCCATTTTTTGACATTTGCGGCTCAATTTGTTTTAATGACCGTGCTCACGCAATATTATGAAATTTTAATTGAAAGGAAATTATCATGACTTCCCATCCAAAATTTGAACTTAAAAAAGCTAAAAACGGTCAGTTCTTTTTTAATCTGACAGCTGTGAACGGTCAGGTTATTGCGACATCCGAGATGTACACAACCAAAGACGCCGCTGAAAACGGCATCCGTTCCGTGAAAGAAAACGCGCCCAAGGCGGAGATGGAAGATATGACAGCCGCAACTGCTGTCGCTTAAAATATCTCCATCCAAATGGACGAGACGATGCGCCTGCCCTTTATTGAGGGGCGGGCGTTTTCTTTGTGCCTGTTTGGGGCTGAGGTGCTTGGCTTGCGGGGGCGGCTAATATTTGGCGAAGATCGGCATCCGGTGCCATGGTTTTAAGTTTGGCCTGACGGTCAGGGCGGATCAGTCCACCTTCCACAGCATGCGCAAAGTAATGTTTGATGCCGTCCAGATAAGGGCCGGCTTCTACCAGTATCAAGGGGGCGGCGTCTTCGTAGACGGCGGCTTCCAGTCCTTGCAGTGCCTCACGCAGGGAACCCGGGCCGCCCGGCAAGGCAAGGCAGGCAACCAGATTTTTTGCCGCCATAAAAGCGGCGAAGCGCTCTTGCTCTGTATCCACAGGTATAAGTGTTGCGCCGGGGATTTGTTCTTCATGCGCATACTTTTGAAACACAACAGCCGTGATGTTACTTCCTGCTTTGGCGGCGGCTTGCGCAACTGCGCCCATGACGCCTTGTGTGCCTGCGCCATAGATCAGGTCAAAGCCCTGCGCCCCCAGCGCGGTGCCAAGCGTTTGTGCCGCCTGCAGAATAACAGGGTCTTTTGGGGTGCTGGAGCCTGCGAACAGGCAGACAACGGGGCGGGATGAGGACGTCATTTTATATGCTCGCTGTATTCTATTTAATAAGGCGGCGGAAACATCAGGTAGGGATTGTCAGCCAAAGACCGGCTGAAAAAACGACCGAGCTTGCCAAACTTGCCGCTCTCTTTATGTTGCACGGGAATCTTGTTCTGGCAGATCGTGTTTAAATGGTTCTTCCCCAGAAACGCCACGACGGAAGAAATTTCCCAGCGGTGGCTCAGTTTTTCGGGCTTGTTGTCAAAGACCAATTCGCGGATTTCAAACAGGTTATCTTTGCGCACCTGTACGGCGGTCATTTTGCTGTCATAGGTATGGTTGTCGCGCATGATGTGGATGTGCAAAGAGAGCGTCTTGCCGTCCGCACTTTTTTCAAACTTGAAAGAGGCGCGTTTATCTCCCTCTTTATTCGCCAGCTTGTGGGACGCGTCAAAGGTCAGCGGCACTTGTCGGGGCATGGCTTTGGGGTCAGCCGGCGGGCATAACATTTCCTCCAGCTCGGCCAGAAAAAACTGGTTCGGACGGCGACCGAAGTAAGAAAACTGGTCAGAGGCATGTGGGCGCAAATTCTGCTCCTTGTGGTAATTCTGGTAACATTATGAAATTAACCGCAGGTTAAAGGGGATTTCATCCCCTGTCAATGATATTAGGGAAATTGATCAGGCCTTGGCCCGTAACACGGGTTGAAATACACTGACGATATTGGCTAAAAACTTTGTTACTTGTCACAACACACTCAGGGACGGTATGACCCGGTTTCACCTGCATCTGATATCCGATTCCACGGGCGGGACGCTGAACAGCGTCATTAAAGCCTGTCAGGCCCAGTTCGAGGGTGTGGAGACGGAACAACACTTCTGGCCGCTGATACGTGCGCAGCGCCAGCTGATGCCTGTGCTGGAAGCCGTGCGCGAAAAACCGGGTATTGTTTTTTATACTTTGGTAGATGAAGGTCTTGCCAAGCTGCTGGAAAAACATTGCCAAGCTATGGGCGTGCCAACGCTGTCTATTCTGCATCCCGTGCTTGAGATGATGAGCCGCACCTTCCACATGACCAGTCGCGCCGAACCCGGCTTGCAGCACCAATTGAACGAAGAATATTTTGCGCGGATGGATGCGGTGGATTATGCCCTGCATCATGATGATGGCCAAAAGAATGACCGTGATCTGGACGCGGCAGATGTTGTGCTGGTGGGCGTGTCGCGCACCTCTAAAACACCGACGTGTATTTATTTGGCCAATCGCGGCGTGAAAGCGGCGAACGTGCCGTATGTGCTGGGCGTGCCTTTCCCTGAGAAAGTCTTACAGCTGAAAAAGCCAATGTTTGTGGGGCTCACCGCGTCTGTTGACAGGTTGCTGGATATTCGCCGCAACCGCTTGCAGCAGTTGGGCGAGCGGCGTGAAACAGATTATCTGGACCCGCAAAGGGTCGAAGACGAAGTGACCGAAGCGCGGCGCTTTTATAACCGTATGGGCTGGCCGGTGATTGATGTCACGCGCCGCTCGATCGAAGAAACAGCGGCTGAAATTCTGGCACTGCTCGATCATCACAAAGATCAATACAAGGAAAAGGAAACGGCATGACGGATCAACAATTACGGCAGGCCTGTGTGATGGGCTGGCCCGTGGAACATTCACTGTCGCCTAAAATACAGAACTACTGGCTGTCACATTACGGCATTGCCGGTAGCTATACCGCCATGCCCGTGACGGTCGAAAAGTTGAAAGACGCTTTGCAGATGCTGATCGACAATGATTATGCAGGCTGCAATTTGACCATCCCGCTCAAAGAAGAAGCGATGGCCTTGATGGATAACCATGATGAAAGCAGTCTGGTATCGGGCGCAGTGAATACCGTGGTTGTGCGCAGCGGCAAGCTGACAGGCTATAACAGCGACGGTTTCGGCTTCATGGAAAGCCTGAAGGTACAATATCCTGAATGGCGTGGTGATAAAGTGGTGGTCACCGGTACGGGTGGTGCGGCGCGTGGCGTGATTTCCGCGCTGAAAACAGCAGGTGCGAAACATTTCGCACTGGTCAACCGTACCCAAGATCGTGCGGAGAAAATTGTCACCGCCCTTGATATCAATGCCGAAGTTTTCCCGTGGGAAGAACGTCATCAAGCCGTGGCTGGTGCGACAATGCTGGTCAATGGCTCTTGCCTTGGTATGTCGGGTCAGCCGCCGTTAGATTTGGATCTTTCCCGTTTACCAGGTGATGCGGTGATCTGTGATCTGGTGTATCGCCCGCTCATGACGCCTTTGCTGCTGGCGGCGAAAGCGCGCGGCAATCCAACAGTCGAAGGCCTTGGTATGTTGTTGCATCAAGCCCGCGTGGGTTTCCGCGAATGGTTTGAACAAGACCCCGCTGTGACGCTGGAGCTGTACGAAGACATGCGGAAAATTGCGGCATGATTGTACTGGGCGTGACAGGCTCGATCGGCATGGGCAAAAGCACAGTTTCCGGCATGTTGTCGGATATGGGTATCCCTGTACATGATGCGGATGCCGCCGTGCATAAAATGCTGGCAGCGGGTGGTGCAGGTGTTGCCCCTGTGGGCAAGGCTTTTCCTGCAAGTTTGGCAACAGATACAAATGGTCAGGCGTATATTGACCGCACAGCACTTGGTAAATTGATCTTTGGTCATCCGGAGCAGAAAAAAATCCTCGAAGATATTTTGCATCCCATGGTGCGTGCCGATAGTGCTGCCTTTAAAGAAGACATGGAAAAAGCAGGGCACAAGCTGATCGTATTTGATATCCCGCTACTCTATGAAACGGGCGGCGAAAAGCGGGTGGATGCTGTGTTGTGTGTATCCGCAGCGGCGGAGACACAAAAGGCGCGCGTCTTGGCACGGCCCGGTATGACGGAAGAGCGTTTCTTGCATATTCTTTCCCAACAATTCCCGGATGCCGAAAAACGTAAACGTGCCGATTATGTTGTCACGACCGATGTGGACATGGATGACACACGCCAGCAAGTGAAGGTGATTGTGGACAAACTGCAAGCACCCGCCAAACCACGCGTCCCGCCCCCCACCAACGGAAGGCATTAAGATGACTGATATTCGTGAAATCGTACTAGATACAGAGACGACAGGTTTCGAGCCTTCCGAAGGTCATCGTCTGGTGGAAATCGGTTGTGTGGAGCTTGTCAATCATTTGCCGACAGGCCGCACGTACCATGAATATCTGAACCCTGAGCGCGATGTGCCGGCGGATGCCGCCCGTATTCACGGCTTAACGACTGAATTTTTGAAAGACAAACCGCTGTTCACCGAAAAGGTCGGCGATTTTCTGGACTTTATTGGCGATGCGACGCTGGTCATCCACAACGCCGAATTCGATATGAAGTTTTTGAATGCGGAATTAAAGGGCGCTGGTTTCCCGACGCTGTCGATGAAACGTGTGCTGGATACCTTGGGCATGGCGCGCCAAAAATACCCGGGCCAGCCTGCCAATCTGGATGCCTTGTGCCGCCGCTTTAAAATTGACAACACCAGCCGCACGTTCCACGGGGCTTTGCTTGACTCGGAATTGCTGGCAGAAGTTTATATGGAGCTATTGGGCGGCAGACAGCATGGTCTGGGTTTGGCCAGCGAAAGCGCTGCTGCCAGTTCCGCACAGTTAAATGCCCGGATCAAAAGACAAGATCGCCCCCAACGTGATTTTCCGCCCAGCGCCGAAGAAATCGAAGCGCATCGCGCCTTTGTGGAAGACTTAAAAGATAATATCTGGTTCAAAAAAGCGAACTGAGGCGGCTTTATGAGATCATAAAAAACGGCGCGGTATAAAACCCGCGCCGTTTTTTGTATCAGGTTTATAAACGCTTAGTTTGCGCTGGCCGCCTGTTTTTCTTTGTCGGCTTGCAGACGTTTCATCTCGTTGATGTAGATCGTCTCGAAGCTGATCGGTGTCAGGTACAGAGGCGGATAGCCGCCTTTTGATGTGACGCCCGCGACAATTTCGCGTGCGAAGGGGAAGAGCAGTTTGGGCACTTCCACCATAATAATCGCTTGGTGCTGTTCTTTCGGAATATCTTTCAAAACCGCCAGCGCGCCATAAGCCAGATCAATGATGAAGCAAACTTTGCCATCTTCCGGCTTTTTGGCTTCAATGCGAAAGTTGACGGTGCATTCATAAGCATCGTCACGCACTTGTTGGTGGCGCAGGGAAATCTGTACATTTGTTTCCGGTTGCGGCCAGCCACTGACAAGGCTTTCCGGCGCATGCGGATTTTCAAATGAAAAATCTTTGATGTATTGGGCAATGACCTGAATGCCGGGCGCTGTGGCGGGGGTCGGGTTTTTTGCGGTGTTCTCGTTCATAAAACATCCTTTCTGGCGAAAAATATAGTGTCAGGGGTAACATTCGCGCCCAGTGCTGGCAAGGCAGAACGCAAAAAACGTTCCCATAAAGCGCGTATATTGCTTTTAATCGCGGGGTAAATGGGTCTGGTTGTCACCAGAGGGGCGCGGGGGCGGTGTTTCCGTGCTGTCTTCGCTCGTGAATTCGCCTTCGATAATCGTGGTTTTTTGATGGCCGCCGTGGCGGGTGCTGCCCTTCATGTGCTGGGCTGAAAACGTGCGGCGGATAAACCCATCCGGATTATCACGTAGGCGGCGAAACAGCCAATGGCGCAAAGGTGAAATGACAAGCGGCACGGCCAGAAAATCGCTAATGAATCCGGGGAAGACAAGCAAAAGCCCCGCCAGCATCAGGCATAGGCCGTCGAATAATTCCTGTATCGCAAAAAATTCGTCATCGGGCGCTTGTACCTGCGTCCATGTTTTGCCGTGACCTTGCAAAAGCCAGAGCCCTAACATTGTGCTGCCCAGCAGCCAGAGCGGCGTGCCCGCGACGCCAATTTCGCCGCCGATCACCACAAAGCCGATAATCTCGAAAAGCGGCAGAAACATCAAAGGAGTTAAAAGTGCATGCATATCAGTAACTTGTTATTGTTTTTAGGAGCGTTTTCGCGTTCTATGTTCTAGATCAATTTGCCAAAATAAGATACAATTTTATAATACAGTCAAACAACGGCGCACACGAACCGTTCCAAATTTTTCTCTGGGCACAACAAGGATAACGCAAGGTGTATGACATTCTGATTTTCGCGGCCATTGCCGCTTTTCTGATTTATCGCCTGAACAGCGTGCTGGGAACGCGTAATGGCGGCGAACGTGATCGTCAAAATCCCTTCGCCCCACAAGAAGCGCCAAAGAAAGGTGCGGCAGATGGCAGCAACGTCCATACAATTAACCAAGCACCCGTGCAAAACGTTATACCGCTCGCAGGGTTTGATAAACTTGTCGATCAAAGCGCCAATGCCGACGGCAGTATCGAAACAGGGCTTGCTGATATTGCGACCGTTGATCCGTATTTTGATATCAACGGTTTTATGCAGGGTGCGCGCGGTGCTTTCGAAATGGTTGTCATGTCCTATAGCCGTGGCGAACTAGATACGCTGAAAACACTTTTGAGCGATAAACTTTATCGTGATTTCGAAGCAGGCGTAAAAGCGCGTGAAGCCGCAGGGCACACCGTCGAACTCACCATTCACCGCATCAAAGAAGCGCGTATTATCGAAGCGCATCTGGGCGGCACCATGGCCTATGTGACGGTGGATTTCGATGTCGAAGAAACAACGGTTACCCGCGACAGTGCCGGCGAGGTGATTGGTGGTAATCCTGACCGCGTTTTCAGCGTGGAAGATATTTGGACCTTCACCCGCGATACACGCGCGGCAGATCCGAACTGGTTGTTGATCGAAACACGCGCTGTTGAAAATTGATTATTTTATAAATCCTGTGCAGCGCCTTATGTCCCTTTCCCGTCCTGTTTTAACCGCCTTGCTCTTTGCAGGGGTTTTAGGGTTGGCCGGATGCAAGGAAGATAAAAAGCCGGTGGAAGAGGGATTCTTTTTAAAGCCTGTCGCCTTCGATACATTGCCTGGCTGGCTGGCGGATGATGTATCGGCAACGCTTGTAGCCCTACAACGCTCTTGTAACCGCATTGCCAAGAAAGACCCAACGGCACCGTTTTCGGGCGCGGCTTCTTATGCGGGCCTGGCGGCAGACTGGCAGCAAGTATGTGCGGCCTTACCTGCCGATGCGCAGAACGCCCGCGATTTTTTCGAAACGCAATTCACACCTTACGAAATCTGGTCTGATCCTGCCGCCGACAAAGGCCGCGAAGGATTGTTTACGGGATATTACGAACCGCTCTTGCACGCCGTGCCTGCGGAAATAACAGCAGATACGCTTTTGCCGCAACTGGCGGGCGTGCCGCTCTATGCAAGGCCGGATGATTTGATCACCGTTGACCTGGGCCGCTTTAAACCGGATTGGAAAGGCGAGAGTATTACAGGCCGTGTCGTGGGCAGCACATTGGTGCCCTATTATACGCGCGCGGAAATTGAACAAGGTGCGTTGACGGGACAAAATATTGCGATAGTGCATGTGACCGACCCGGTGGATGCATTCTTCTTGCATATCCAAGGTTCCGGCCAAGTCCTAATGCCCGATGGCAGTGTGACGCGTGTGGGTTATGCCGCGCAGAACGGGCATAAATATGTAGCGATTGGCAAAGCCCTCATCGACATGGGCGCCTTGACGCGTGAAAACGTCTCTATGCAATCTATCCGCGCATGGCTGGAAGCACATCCGGCAGAGGCACAAGCCCTGATGAATGAAAACCCCTCTTATGTCTTTTTCCAGCCGTTGACGGGGGATGGCCCCTTGGGGGCGGAAGGTATTGCGCTCACACCCGGACGCAGCCTTGCGGTGGATCGCAAAAAGATCCCTTATGGCGCACCGATGTTCTTGGATGTGGAAGAACCTGAAGGGCAGGGGCGCATTGCACGGCTGATGGTCGCCCAAGATACAGGCGGTGCCATTCGCGGCAGTGTGCGCGGTGACTTTTTCTGGGGTGCAGGGGAAGATGCCGCGCATAAAGCAGGCCTCATGAAAAGTCGTGGGCACGCATGGATTTTACTGCCACGCAGCGTGACGCTACCGCCGGAAGTGATCTGGCGTAAACCTGCTGGCGGTTTCTGGCGCGGCTTGAACCGCTAGTACTTTTTAAGAAATTTTATGCGGCGGCGAGACGTTGTCCAGCTGTGCTGCAATATCGTCGAGCGAAGGTGTGCCAGATTGTGCGCCCAGGCCCAAACACGCCATGCTGGCCCCAATGCTGGCGCGGTGCCAGGCGTCCAGCCATTCATGGCCTTTTTGCAAACAGGCAGCAAAAATACCGCAGAAGGCATCGCCTGCACCTGTTGTATCTACGGCATCCACGCTTAATGCGCCGACTTCATATATCTCCCCATCACGCGCGGCGATGGATCCTCTGGCTTCAAGCGTGATGATGCAGGTCAAGTTACCTTGGCCTGCGATCATCTGTGCGAGTTTCTGCGGATCAGATTCCGTGCTGCCAAGGCCTTGTGCCAATTGCTGTGCTTCAATCTCGTTTACGATCAGGTAATCAATCGACGGTAAGGCTTCAGCCGGAATATGTGTGGCGGGGGCGGCATTCAAAATTGTTGTGGTGCCGTTGGCATGCGCGCGGGACAGAACCGTCAGCGTTTCACCTGCGGGTACTTCCATTTGCGCCAGAATAATATTTTTTTCGGTCAGGATTTCATCGGGTACTTGGTCTGCTGTTGCATCTGCATTGGCACCGGGGGCGACAATCACAAAATTGGCACCTTGCACATCAACGGCAATGGTGGCGCAGCCTGTCGGACGATCGGACACGCCGATGCCCGCTGCCCAAACGCTTTGGTTTTTTAAATTATTGATGCAGCGGCGTCCGAAAGAATCATCCCCTACTTTGCCGACGAAGGCGACCTTGGCGCCAGCGCGGGCGGCGGCCACAGCCTGATTAGAGCCTTTGCCGCCCGGGCGGCTCAGGTAATCCGTGTTGCACAGCACAGTTTCACCCGGCTGCGGGAAATGGCCCACGGGCATAACAATATCGATATTTAAAGACCCGAAAACAATAATCATAAAGAACCTCGCGCCAGGGGCGCTTAAAAACACTATAAAAACAGCTTAAAACCAATAAATGCGCGGGTCCAGTGCCGATTAGGAATATAGGGTACCAAAATAGTCCTTTATGTCTAATTATATTGCATCGGGAAATGGTGGGGTGTACATCTTTTGTAAGCCGAAAACATAAGTACAAAAAAAGGTTCCGGTCACCATGACACTGACAAAGCTGCCCACATCCAAAGTTCGCCCCCGTAGTTCCGCGCTCGAGTTTTACGAAACATTTTTCGAAAACCGTCTAGCGGATTTGCACAAAGAAGGCCGCTACCGCGTATTTGCGGATCTGGAACGTCAGGTCGGGCGCTTTCCCAAGGCGATTTACCGTGATGAAGCAGGCCTTGAGCGTGAAGTGACTATTTGGTGCAGCAACGACTACCTCGGCATGGGCCAACATCCAGATGTGATTGCCGCCATGACCAAAGCCGCTGAAACTTGCGGCGCGGGTGCCGGCGGGACACGTAATATTTCCGGTAATACGCATTACCACGTGCTGCTGGAAGAAGAGCTGGCGGATTTGCATCACAAAGAAGCTGCCTTGCTGTTCACCTCCGGCTATATCTCTAACGAAGCATCGCTGTCCACCATTGCCAAGCTCTTGCCCGATTGCGTGATTTTTTCGGACGAGCTGAACCATGCTTCTATGATTCAAGGCATTCGCGGCGCAGGCTGTGAAAAATTCATTTTCCGCCACAATGATCTGGAGCATCTGGAACAATTACTGGCATCGGTTGAACGTTGCCGCCCGAAAATTGTCGCGTTTGAATCTGTCTATTCGATGGATGGCGATATTGCGCCGATCAAAGAGATTTGTGATCTGGCCGAAAAATATGGCGCCTTGACCTATCTGGACGAAGTGCATGCTGTTGGCATGTACGGCCCGCGCGGCGCCGGTGTGGCCGAGCGTGACGGGCAGATGGACCGTGTCGATATTATCGAAGGTACCTTGGGCAAAGCCTATGGCGTGATGGGCGGTTATATTTCCGCCACGCGCGCGATTGTGGATTGTGTGCGCTCTTATGCCTCCAGCTTTATTTTTACAACGGCCTTGCCGCCCGCCTTGTTGGCAGGCGCGCTTGCCAGTGTACGGCATTTGAAAAAATCCGACGTCGAACGTGCGCGCCAGCAAGAGCGTGCCGCTACGTTGAAAAAAATGCTGGCCGATCATGGCTTGCCCGTGATGCCGTCGATCAGCCACATCGTACCTGTCATGGTGGGTGATGCGCGCCTGTGCAAAAAAGCCAGCGATGAGTTGATGGCGCGGCATAACATCTACGTGCAGCCGATCAATTACCCGACTGTGCCACGTGGCACCGAACGTCTGCGTTTGACACCATCTCCCTTCCATTCCGATCAGGATATACAAGAGCTGGTGGAGGCATTGCTGGATGTCTGGGCGGGTTTGAGCCTGCGCCGTGCTGCCTGATACAACACGCCACGCCGGATTTATTGTCGGTGCGCTCATTTACGGCCTGCTCAGCGCCTATTTGCTGCGCGTTGTCTATAACGGGCTGCGTACAGGTAAAATTGCCCATACAGATTCACGCCAAATGGCCTGCCGCCAAAAACAGCCTTTGCTGTATTGGTTTCTGGTCGTGCTTTTCACATTATTTGCGGTGCTGCCGCTGGGGCTGTTATTGCGGCCCTGATGTTTTTGGGGCGGGACGTTTCAGCTGCACAGGCTTGCTGACCTGCATGTCTTCTTGCAAAGCGGCGCTGAAGGGTTTGACGGGCATAGGGTAGAGCTGTTCTTTTTTCGCATTCACCACAATGCTATCGTCACGCACCGCCATGATCCCGCCGCTTTGCGTAACAGCAAAATATTTATGCTGTTTTAATTTGGCTTCCCACACGGCCTCCCGGATAAATTCAGGGGCCAGTTGTCCGGGCTTTGGGGCGCTGACGGGGATGCCATCTTTTGGTTTTTTCGCTTCTTTGGGTGGCCGCAGTTTACGTGCCTCTGCCGAGGTAATGATTTTTTCAGCGATCAGATAAAAGGCAGAGCAGTTTTTCTGCGCATTTTGTGCATCATACGGGTCTTCGCTGAGAATGGGGCTATCGAAAAAATAGAATTCGAAAGCGTCTTTCGGGAAGTCTAGTTTCGAAATGTTGCGGTCCATCACGCGTTCCACCACCGCACTGCCGGCGGGCATGGATTTACTGGGAACAATATATTCGACATAG
>JBGTNC010000064.1:0-3177 GCA_041743265.1 Alphaproteobacteria bacterium
CCAGAAAAAGAACAAGTACGGCAAGCCGCGTTTAAGCGCCGCAAGACTTTACAGGCAGATGACCGCCAGCTGTGGTCACGCATGATGACAGAAAATTTTCTGCAGCATATCGAACTGCCACCGGCGGGCAGTGTTATTTCAGCTTATGCACCGGTCAATAATGAAATTGATGTCGTACCGCTTTTGACGGAGCTTATTAAAAAAGGCTATCGCTGCGCTGTGCCATTTGTGGTGGAGAGCGAATATCGACTGGCCTTTTTGGAATGGACACCGCAGACGGTGATGCAACCCGGTATCTACGATATTCCGCAGCCGGATCCGGACAAGGCGGAAGAGCTGGTGCCCCATATGCTGATTGTGCCGATGTTGGCCTTTGACGAACAATGTCACCGCATGGGCTATGGATCGGGTCAGTTTGACCGTACCTTTGCTTCTTTGCAAAAAATTCATCCGTTCAGGACGATCGGTATTGCTTATGAAGCGCAAAAATTCGATGCCGTACCCGTGGATCATCATGACTACACGCTGGATATGGTTGTGACGGAAAACAACATTTATAAAACAACAGAGCGGGCGGTATGAGGATTCTTTTTCTAGGCGATATTGTTGGCCGTGATGCACGCGATGCCGTCACCTCTCAATTGCCGGACCTGCGCCGCGATTACAAACTGGATGTCGTGATCATCAATGCAGAAAACGCAGCGCATGGTTTTGGCGTTACCGCACAAATTTGCGATGACCTTTACAAAGCAGGGGCCGATTGCCTGACCACGGGTAATCACATCTGGGATCAGCGCGAAATTATGTCGTATATCGACAATACGCATAAACTGCTGCGCCCGATCAATTTTCCCGATGGCACACCGGGCCGCGGGCATACAATCATTCAAACACCGCGCGGTGAAAAAATTCTGATCGTGAATGCGATGGCGCGTTTGTTTATGGATGCGCTGGATGATCCTTTCGCCGCGATGGAAAAACTTTGCAATACCTATAAGCTGGGTCGTGATGTGAGTGCAATCTTCCTCGATTTTCACGGTGAAGCATCGAGCGAGAAAATGGCTATGGGGCATTTTCTGGATGGTCGCGTCTCGTTTGTGGTCGGCACGCATACGCATGTGCCGACAGCAGATTTGCGCATTATGCCCAAGGGCACAGGCTATCAGACAGATGCGGGCATGTGCGGCAATTACGACAGCGTGATCGGCATGGATGCCAATCTGGCGTTGCACCGTTTTGTGCGCAAAGTACCCGGCGAGCGTTTACGCCCCGCAGAAGGGCCTGTCACGCTTTGTGGTGTGATGTTTGATGTGGATAGCAAGACCGGCCTTTGCACCAGCGTCAGCCCGTTTAGAAGCGGTGGCCAGCTAAGCCAGGCTTTGCCAAAAATCGTCTAAGGGAAAAACAAGATGACAGTACAAAAAGCCTCAGCCACAGCTACCGCTACAGCGGGCCGCAATATTATCATCTTCACCTTGTTGCTGGCCTTGTTCGCGGGCGGCGCTTGGATGTATATGAGCCATGAGGGGCCGAAAGATTACGACAGCGGATTAGCCATCGAAACCGCCGTCATTGAAATGCAAGACGGCAAGACACATAAATTTGATTTAGAAATTGCCGCCAAGCCGATGGATATTGAAATCGGACTCATGCATCGCAAATATATGTCGAAAGATCGCGGCATGTTGTTTCAGATGGGCACACCGATGCGCGAAATTCGCTTCTGGATGAAAAACACGCTCATCTCGCTCGATATGTTGTTTGTGGATACGGATGGCAAAATTGTGAACATTCATCACAAGGCTATACCGGAATCTTTGACGTCTATACCGTCCAAATTTCCGGTGAAGGCGGTCATTGAATTGAACGGCGGACGAGCCGAAGAAGTCGGTATTCGTATCGGTGATTATGTGCGTCATTCTTATTTTAAAACGGATGCTTCCGAATAAGCCTTTGATTCCAATGACAAAGCAAGCATTTCCAGAGTCTGAAAGAACTTGCGTTCTCTAAAAAAACTGTTTATAAACAGAGCACTTACAGCATGGCGGAGCGTAGCGCAGTCCGGTAGCGCGCCTGTTTTGGGAGCAGGATGTCGGGGGTTCAAATCCCTCCGCTCCGACCAGCTGTTAAGAGATGAAGACAAAAAATAGGTTAGATCATGAAAGCCAGGATTTATAAGCCTGCAAAGAATACGATGCAGTCCGGCCGCGCCGGCAGCACACAATGGGTTCTCGAATACGAATTAGAAACACCCCGCCGCCCTGACGCCCTGATGGGCTGGACCAGCGCTGGCGATACCCTCAACCAAGTCCGCATGAAATTTGCCAGCAAGGAAGCCGCTATTTCTTTCGCTGAAGACAAAGGCATGGATTTTGTTGTCGCCGCAGACCAGCCGCGCAAAGTAACACCGCGCAGCTATCTCGACAATTTCAAATACCGTCCGGCTGAAGACGAAGCCTGATTGGTATTTAATTAAAAAAACGCCCGTGCATCTAAATGCGACGGGCTTTTTTTATATGTGCATTTTTTTCTCAGATCGCAGGTGGTTTTTGTGCAGGCGGTTTCGGCACGTTGTTTTTTTGTGCCTGCGCGGGCGGCACAACAGGGGCCAATTGGCTGACAATCTGCGGCTTGCTTTCCAGCGTTTTGTGGATGGGGCATTTATTCGCAATTTCCAACAGGCGTTGACGCTGCGTATCATCCAGCGGGCCGTTCAGGGTAATGTCGCGCGTGATCACATCGCGCATCACGTTATCTGCGCCTTTTACTTTGCTGTGCGACAATTCAACCGTCACACCTTCCAGCGGCCATTTCTTTTGGTCGGCATACATGCGGATCGTCATGGACGTGCAGGTGCCAAGGGCTGAGAGCAGCATGTCATAGGGTGCGGGGCCTGTATCCAGCCCGCCCATTTCGGTCGGTTCATCTGCAATAAAGATATGGCTGCCTGCGGTGACTTCCTGTGTGAATTTGCCATCACCTGTTTCGCGTACGGTCACCTTGGTGGGTTTGCCTGCCATTTGTGGCTCCTTTAAATCTCTAAAATGTATGTGTTATGTGGGGAATCCTACGCCTGTCGCCCCCCTTGCGCAAGCGTTTGCCAAGGCGGACGAAATAGGCTATTTATGGGGAATAAGGCCGTTTACCACGGTTTTGTGCCTGTAGCTCAGCTGGATA
>JBGTNC010000065.1:0-7515 GCA_041743265.1 Alphaproteobacteria bacterium
ACCTTATCGGGATCTTTCTTGGCATGGATCTTCCAGATCCAGTCATCCTTTGGCTCTGGCTGCATCAGTACGCGGCGGAAAACATCCCGCGCGACTTCGCTGACCAGCTTCGACGGTACAGGGCGCGACAAATGCTTGACGATTTCCCATTCCGGCAGGAATTCCTGAATTAAATCCACGTCTTTCAAATGCATAGGCTTCATGGACAATTGTTCTGTGTCCAGCTCATGCAGTTTGACGACTTCGATGCGGTACCAGTTGCGTTTACCGACCTTCAGGACATCGTTTGTCCGCAAAATCAGGCGCTCGTCCGCATCTTTCTTTTTCTCGCCGTTGATTTCAACAGCGCCCTGACCAATCAGGCGGCGGGAATCGCTGCGGCTTTTACCGGGGCGGGCTTGTGACACCAGCTCCAGCAGGTCCATCTGCGGGTCCATGATGGCAAGCTCGGGAATATCTTCCGGCACCAATCCTTTGGAGACAGTGTTTTCAAACCATTCGCGCTCCCACACGGCAATCTCGTGCCCGTGGTAGCGACCCACGATGGAGTACGCGAGCTTGACTTTCGCCGTGCGCGGATTTTTCTTGATCTCTTCCTTCATCTTCTCGATTTCTTCCAGCGGCAAATCGGTGTAGACGCGGAAGTATTCTTCGATCAATGCATCGGGAATGCTCATGACACGGCCAAACTTGTCGCGCGGGGAATGCGACAGGCCGATGTAATTGCCAATGCTTTTGGATTGCTTCAGCTTGCCATCCAACCCGGCGGTAATTTTGGTGGTAATGATGGTTTGCGGCTTTTGCCCCATGCGTTCTTGAAAGAAACGGCCCATCATTTCATTAAACAACTGGTCGGAGCCGATGATCGTCAGATCCGCCTCAATCGCCACGGAATCATAGCCCTGCAAAACAGGGTATAGAATTTCATGCATGTAAATGTCGTTTTCGGCGGCCAGACGCATCTGGAACATATCGCGCGACATCAGGCGCGTATGGGTGACCATCGACAGTAAATTCATCATCTCCTGCAATGGCATTTTATCCAGCCATTCGGAATTGCGGCGCACCTCGATCAACTCCGGATCATCAAAGCGCAAAACCATCTTGGCTTGTTTGATGAAGGCTTCGGCGTTGCGGTCAATTTCTTCGCGCGGGATGATGGGGCGCGCATCCATGCGGCCATCCGGATCACCAATGCGCGTTGTAAAATCGCCGATGAGGAAAATGATTTTATGACCCAGCGTTTGCATGTAGCGCATGAGCCACAAATTCACGGCATGGCCGATGTGCAATGTGGGGGCGGTAACATCCACCCCGTATTTAATGCGCAGCTTTTTGCCCGAGCGTAATTTCTTCCGGAATTCGTCCTTGGAAAAAAACTGGTCGGATGTGCGTTCAAAACGCTCGAGAATGTCGGTAATGCGGTCGCTCATGGTGCTGTCTTGCCCCACCTGATGTGTGATTTATTGTAGCCGAAATGATGAAAGTGATGCTGCCAAAAAAGGCAATAAAATGACCTTATTCCCCTACGGGGTAATAATTTTGGCCATAAACACAGGCGATGCGGGAATCATGTTGTGTATCGTTTTTCATAGCAACAGTATAACGCCTGCGCCGCTTTTCGCCAGTATTTTCTTATCCGTCTATTTTTATTGGACTTTTAAGCGCCCAGCACAAAAATATGTCTCTGTTTTCATAACCGGTTGACAGGGGCGGCCCTGCTCCTTAAAGTCCCCTTATTCGTATACATTTTAAAGAGTAGAGACATAACCCATGGCCAAACTTTGGCAGCGCAGCCGTAATGCAGACGGCAAATCACAGCTTCATGAAATCAGCCTGACAGAGATTAAAATCGACAAACCCAGCGTGATTTTCTTAAGCGGTTATTTCACAACCGATGACCAGCCCGGCTATATTGCAGGCGCGCTGAAACGTATGGAAGAAATGATGCAAAACCGCCCGGGCACAATTCCCACGCCCGCCGCAACCCCTGCGCCCACGACAGAAACGCCCGTTGCCCTGCCCGCTGCAAAAGATGATGCAGCCCCCGCCAAAGACGCACCCGAAGCACCGCGCAATGCGGATCAGCCGATTGAACTTTACGCATGGTCGCACACCAGCCTTGCCAATCTTTTCAACATGGCAGCATATAACTTGCGCCCCTCCACCCGCGCCTCACAAGCAGCACAAGAACTGGCGCGCGGCGTGATTATGCCCTTGGTTGCCAAAGATTCCCGACTGAACGGTGATGGCGATATTGCAGGCACGCCCCTGCCCGCAGAAGAGGCCAAGAAAAACTTGCGTAATATCACGCTGTTTGGTTATAGCGCCGGCACGATTGTGGCACAGGAATGCTTTAACGCCAGCATGAAAATGATGCAAAAGATCGGCTATACCGCCGACCAGGCGCGCGATGTTTTGCACGAAGTGGCGCTGGTCTCTGCCGGCAACGTCTCCCGCCCGTCCAAAGAGAATGACCGTTTCACAACGCTGTATCTGGTGGCCAGCAACGATAAAATCATCCGCGCCAAAAACCGGATCTGGGCGCCGCTCAAAACCCTGTTCGCACGCTTTGCACGCAACCTGAACATCAAACGCCTGTCTGCCACCAGTGCCTTTATTTCGGCGGCTGTGACCAGAAAGAAATTTGAATGGCGCAACCGCGACGGCAAAACATGGCAGGAAAAAATCACCCCGCTGATCCCGTCATGGACGATGATCAAAAGCTATCACGAGCTGCCGCATTACATCACGCACGATGAACACCTCAGCCAGTTTGCAAAAATTGTGCAATACGGCCTGACAAATGCCATCAACCGTGCCGATGTGCGCGTGAACCCAGAAGGCAAAACCCTGACGCTGATGGAAATGCTCAACCCGCCCCACGGCGTAGACGCCGCAGAAGCCGCCACCTACCAACAAAAAATCGCCAAAGCGATTGTGCCGGAGAAGGTGCGGATTTAAACCAGCTCCCCATCCTGCCAGTAATCGCCGTATTTCAATGGCAGCAAGTCAACGGAGCGGACTTTGTAGAGATCATCCGAGCCGGGATCGCGCAGGATCACGAAGCCTGCGGAAGAAAAATCGGTAATAATTTCGCGGCAACGGCCACAGGGCGGGATGACGCGGGTAATGCCGGAGGGCGGATAATAGACCGCCACAATCGTTTCAATCACACGCTCCACACGGCGGTTGGCTTCGGCAATGGCTTGTGGCTCGGCGCACATCGACAGGCTGCCGACATCGGCGGTCATGTTCAGCGATGTTACAATCTCGCCATCATCCAGCCTGAGTGCAGCGCAGACCTTGGCGGGTGCTTTGTGTCCTTCGATCTGCACGATCGGCTTTTTAACAGCCGCAAAAGCAGCGGCAATCAGGTCATGATCCGCATTCGTTAGTTCCAGTTTATGCATGTAAACCCTCTCCTGCCTTGATAATACAGGGTATGTGAATAGTGGCCAGAAATCAGGCGAGTTCTTCCAGTTGTTGCTTGGTCAGCCAGAAAACTTCGCCCGTGCTGTTTTCGGTATCCAGCCAGTTAAAGGTGGTTTCCGGATAGGCTGCTTGCAGCGCATCGCCGCCATAGCCTAGTTCCAGCACCATGATACCTTCGTCGTTCAGATGTGCTGGCGCATCTTTCAAAATGCGATGCACAATATCCAACCCGTCATCACCGGCGGCGAGCGCCATTTCAGGCTCGTGCAGGTATTCCTCTGGCATGTCTTGCATATCTTCTGCATCGACATAGGGCGGATTGGTAATAATCAGGTCATACGTCTTGCCCTTCAACGGCGCGAACAAATCGCCCTGATAAAGCGCGATGCGGTCTTTATGCAAGCTGTCTTCCACGTTGATTTTCGCAACTTCCAAAGCATCGCCCGATAAATCAACAGCATCGACAGCCGCTTCAGGGAAAGTATGCGCCGCCAGAATAGCCAAGAAGCCGGAACCCGTGCAAAGATCCAGCACAGACGATATCGCCCAAGGATCTGCGATCAGCGACATGTCATCGCCAGAGACAATTTCGGTATTCAAAAGCTCCGCGATATAGGAGCGCGGCACAATCACGCGTTCATCCACATAAAACGGCACCCCCGCCAGCCATGCGCGTTTCAGCAGATACGGCAAAGGTTTGCGTGTGGTGACGCGGTCATGGATCAACTGTGCAAGTTTCTCCCGCTCCTGCGGCAACAGGCGCGCATCCAAAAAAGGCTCCAGCTGGTCAATCGGCAGGTTCAAACCTTCCAGCACCAGATAGGCCGCTTCATCGTATGGCGTGAACGTGCCGTGGCCGTAAAACAGATTGGCCTCGGTAAAGCGGCTGACAGCGTGACGCAAAAAATCACGCACGGTCTTCAATTTATCTGCCGCGATTTTCGGATCGGTCAGCACGATGGCTTTCTTATCTTCTTTTTTATTCTCTGTCTTTTGCGCCGATTGGTTTGCCATGCAACACCTCTGTTATTAAGGCATTGACTATAAAAGAAAAAAGAAAGACGCGCAACAATATCAGCACAAACAAACACCCAAAATGGCGGGTCTTTCGACTATTCATGCAATAGTTGATACCCTATGATACGCCGATAGGAAGATCATATGCCCCAATACGCCACAGATACAGCCCACCCTGCCCTGCAGATTTTGCAAAAAACCTACGGATTTAATTCATTCCGTGGGCAGCAGGCTGCGGTGATTGACCATGTGGTGCAAGGTGGCCATGCCTTTGTATTGATGCCCACGGGGGGCGGTAAATCGCTTTGTTATCAAATCCCGTCCCTGTTGCGCCCCGGCGTGGGGGTGATTATCTCCCCGCTCATCGCGCTCATGCAAAACCAGGTGGATGCGTTGAAGCAGCTGGGCATCCGTGCCGCCGCCATCAACTCCAGTGTGGCGAGTGGCGATATTTCGGCCGCAAAAGATGCGATGATGCAGGGCGAGATTGATTTGATCTATGTCGCACCCGAGCGTGCCTTGATGGATGATTTCCTGTATCTGCTGGATGAAGCACCCGTGGCACTCTTTGCCATTGATGAAGCGCATTGCGTATCGCAATGGGGGCATGATTTCCGCCCGCATTACAAACAACTCTCCATGCTGGCTGAACGCTACCCCGCCGTGCCGCGCATCGCCCTGACCGCGACGGCCGATGCCCCCACAAGGCGCGATATTATTGATTGCCTGAAGCTGGAAGAAGGCGGCAGCTTTATTGCGGGTTTTGACCGGCCGAATATTCACTACTCCATCCTCGTCAAAGACAATGCGCGCGCGCAGGTGCTGCGCTTTATCAAACAAAACCACGCGCAAGACAGCGGCATCGTCTATTGCCTGTCACGCAAGATGACGGAAGATACTGCGGCCTGGCTGAACGCCGAAGGTTTTCGCGCGCTGCCCTATCATGCGGGCCTGCCAGCTGATACCCGCCGCAGCAATCAGGAAGTTTTTCTGAAAGAAGAAAAAGTTATCATGGTGGCAACGATTGCTTTTGGCATGGGGATTGATAAGCCGGACGTGCGTTTTGTGGCCCATATGAACATCCCGAAGAATATCGAAGCCTATTACCAGGAAACAGGCCGTGCGGGGCGCGACGGGCAACCATCGAACGCGCTGATGGTCTACGGCATGCAAGACGCCGCGATGCAGCGCAACTTCATCACAGAATCTGCAGCCCCCGATGTGCAAAAGCGCATCGAGCACCAAAAACTCAATGCCCTTTTGGGGCTATGTGAGGCCGCCAGTTGCCGCCGCCAGATCATCCTCGATTACTTCGGGGATAATTGCACGCCTTGTGGTAATTGCGATACCTGCCTCTCCCCGCCCGAAACATTTGATGGCACGGTAGCTGCACAAAAAGCGCTTTCCACCGCATACAGAACGGATCAACGTTTCGGTGTCAGTTATCTCATCAGCGTTTTGCTGGGCGTGACGGATGAACGCATTTCCGCCAACGGGCACGATAAAATCAGCACCTTCGGCATCGGCCAAGAACATACGAAACAGGAATGGCAGGCTATTTTTCGCCAGCTCGTCGCGCTTAACCTGCTGAACGCGGATACACAGCATGGTGGATTGCAGCTGACGGAACTTGGCCGCAATTTTTTGAAACAAAAAGATTCCCTGCACTTGCGCAAGCCAGAGAAAAACCGCGCCTTGGTCAAAGCCCGCAGCATGAGCGCGGCGCAGGCCTTTGCCGGCAATACAGAAGACGAAGCGTTATTTGCCGCACTGAAAGCTGTGCGGCTGGAACTGGCACGCGCGCAAGGTGTGCCGCCTTACGTTATTCTGCACGATAAAACGCTTGCCGATATGGTGGTATTGAAGCCCGCCAACCGTGAACATATGGCGATGGTCCACGGCATTGGCGAGAGCAAGCTGGAAAAATACGGCGATATCTGCCTGAAAATTATCCGCGATTACCTTTAAATACCGATATTTGCCGAAAATACGGAACCTGCCAAGTGCGGTACCCGTTGGCCTGTTAGTATGTTTTAAAAACAGGAGGCAGATGATGAAAAAATCAACAGCACCAAACATCCCCACACGCGGCCAACAAGAAGAGCCCGCGCCGCAAAAGGCCCCGCCGCCGGAAACAAATCCGCCGGAAGTAGAACCGCCGCATAAATACAAAGATACTCCACCCCCGCGTGAAGTTGACACAGCAGAAATTGACCCCGAAGGGTATGACCGCAGCACGCAGGAAATTGATCAAGGCGATTTCCCAAGCGCCGTGCAGCGTCTGGGCCGCGACGGACATAAAGCGACCGGCCTTGCCGAAGACGATGTGGAAGAATGGCAAAACAACGGCCGCCCCGCACGTGGTATCAGCACGCCCGACTTCGAAGAAGAAATGACACACGGGTACCATGATGAAAAACGCGGGAAGTAAACAAAACTATCGCGCGTATTAATGTGCAAATTTTTTGCGCACTTGATCAAAACAATAACTGTCATTGAAAAGCACGGAGAAAACCTGAAAACGGCTCGCGCCCGTTTTCAGGCGCGTGCAATAAAGCATAGCCCCTGTCTTGCTCACAACCCCATGGGACACCAGCCGGGGCCGCCGCGTCAACAACAATCACAATGCATTATATACCGTTTAGGCGCCCTTACCCGCGCCCCATTCCGCGAGATGCTGTTCGACCACAGATACGGGCATATCCAGCGTCTTTGCCAGATCACGTGCGACGGATTTTACATCGCGGCGCGCGGCGGTATCCAGATTATCCCAATACGCCATAATTTTCTGACGGATAGCGGCATCCTGTTTTTCTTTTTGATCGTTCTGCATAGCTTCCTCCTCTTGCAACAATAAAAAAGGGGGAGACTGCTAAAAAACAGCCTCCCCCTTTCGCGTTATGTCTCTTACTGCATATTCGCAGGTTCGTGATAAACATCCAGCGCTGCCAGTGTTTCGGTATTCAGCGTACCGGTGACTTTCAGGGCTTTTTGATGTTGATAGTTTTTCAGCGCCTCGATCGTTTGCGGGCCCCAGACGCCATCAACTTTGACATCATGACC
>JBGTNC010000066.1:0-9645 GCA_041743265.1 Alphaproteobacteria bacterium
CGTGCTATTGCCGAAGAGATTGTCGAAATCGTCGGCGGTAATCCGGATGATTTGCTCAACGCCCTGATGGACCGCGAGCGCATTGGCACGACGGGCATCGGCTGCGGCGTTGCCATTCCGCATATTAAAATTCCCGATACCGACCGCATGTATGGCGTGCTAGTGCGGTTGGAAGAACCTGTCGATTACGATGCCATTGACGATGAACCCGTGGATATCATCTTCATGCTACTGGCACCGGCAGAGAGCAAAACCACCCAGCACTTGAAAATGCTGGCGCAAATTTCGCGCTTCTTGAAAGACGAGAAAACCTGCAACGCTATTCGCGCCACAACAGAAATAGACAAAATTTCGAACCTGCTGGCCGAATGGGTCAGTGAACAGGCTGCCTAACTTTATCCTCTAAACATCTTTTGAATTAATGAAGCGGGAGAATATCCAGCTCGTGCTGTTGTGCGCTTAAGCGCAGGGACACAGGCGTATCTTGCACCGCAAGCGCTGTGCCATCTGCCGCATGCAAAACCCAGGCGAGCTTGCCTTTTACGGTGTATTGGCGGACGTAGCCCACTTCTTCAAGGCCCAGCTCGCGCAGATCGTTTTGTGTCATACCCATGGCAAATTCTTTTTGTGCGTGTACATCATGTGTCATCTGTTACCTCGCCTTCTTATTCTTTATCTGCGGATACATCAATGGTGCGGTTTTTTGTCGCATCGCGGGTCGATTGTATTTTAATCGTTTGCACGGTGGTCTCTGGCAGCAAGCGGCGCAGGTCCACATTCAACAGGCCGTTATCCATGGACGCACCGACAACTTCGATATCATCACTTAAAATAAAAGCGCGTTGAAACTGGCGTGTGGCAATCCCGCGGTGCAAGAACACGCGGCTGTCTTCATCTTCTGTCTGGCGGCGACCGCGAATAACCAATTGGTTTTGTTCCAGCTGTACAGACAGGTCGTCCATATCAAACCCGGCAACTGCAATAGTAATGCGCAGCTGGGTATCGCCGATCTGTTCGATGTTATAGGGCGGGTAACCTTCAGAGGACGCACGCGACGCGCGATCCAACGCGCGTTCGAACTGGTCAAACCCCAATAAAAAGGGGCTGTCAAAAAGAGAGAGTCGTCTGCTCATGCGGTGTGCTCCTTATGCGTCAAGCGAGCCTGTCACTCAAACCCTGCCCCCAAAATGGGCTGCAGCGTTGTTCTTATACATATATCATATACGTCCGCTGCCAAAAAAGGCAAGCAAAGCCGTAAAAACCCGCTTTTTTAGAGTTTAAAGCGTGGATCCGACGGTTTTTTGGTTTTAGCTGGGCCTTTGTGCAGGGCTTCCAGCTTATCCAGCGTGCCACGCACATCTGTCAACGCTGCTTTCATGAAATGCCGCTGGTTTTCTTTATGGGCCAAACGGATGCTGTCTTCACCAATGGGATGTTTTTTCAGCCACCACTGCACTTGGTCACGCGTTAATTTTGGATAGGTCAGGTCAAAATCACGCTCCGCAATATCCAGCGCGCGGCGGACTTCGGCAAAGGCGGTATCACGGCCGCTTAACCCCTTCACGGGGGCCAGATCAGCCGGCAACACCTGTTGGGTTGCTTGCGGCGGGCGGCGGGTTTCATAGCGTTTGCTGACGCGGGAGAAAATTTCTTTGAGCGGTTTTTCTTGTTGCAGCTCCATCGCCAAACCAATGGTGGTTGGCACCCAGCGGAATTTTTCCTGTACTTCGACAATTTCGGGCATCGACAAATTATCGGCCTGCGTAAATTTCGCGCCTTCTTTTGCCAGCTCTTCCATTTTAATCATCATGGCGTCGCGAATATCTTGCAATGCTTTATGACGCTCTTGCTTGAATGTATCGTTGTTCATGTCAAATTCCTTTTTTCTGAAATGCTTTTTCAACCGCCTCGAAAGGCAATAAAATAGAATTGTGCCTCGCAGTATAGTCCTTCACGGGCGCCAACAAAATCAATTTTTCCCAATCACCGGATGGTACGACGGGCTTACCTTCCAACATCGCGGCCATTTCACCGCCTGCGCGTTTTACATCGTTGATTGTTTTACCAATAATCGCTTGCTGCATCACCGCGACAACAGATTTGGTCAAGGCACAGGCTTCGACTTCAAAACCAAAGCCGGTGACGGTATCGCCATCCAGCGCAAGATCGACCGTGACTTCGCTGCCGCAAATGGGACTGACGACATGCGCGGTGGCATCGGGCTTATCCAACCGTTTAGCAACTGCCGCCTGTGCGGAGAGCGTGATTAATTCCTGATTATAAACAGCGGTCAGCGTATCATCCGACAGGATATCGGGGGTCTGGTCCGTCACAATCAGGCAGCGCCTTTTTGATAGGGCTTTGCGCCGTCTTGCGCGGTTTTAGTAAACAGGCGGTCACAATACCCGCAAACCACCTGCTCTTGACCGTGAAACGTATAATAAACCTTGGGGTGACCCAAAGCGCCGCCACCGCCGTTGCAGGCCACATGGTCGGCATCAGGTGTGACAAGAAGAATTTCTGGGTGAGCTGTCGTCATATCATTTTCTCCGGTTTATTTTATTTCTTGGCCTAGCTGCTTTTTATTTCTTGGCGTAGCCAACGACTCATTTCTTGGCGTAGCCAATGCTGCCGTCTTTTTCGAAGATCAGGCGGATACCGTGGGCTTCTTCCAAACGGTTACGAATGGCGTCTGCGGTTGTGTAATCTTTGGCGTCGCGTGCCGCTTTTAAATCTACCAGATCCTGTGCGGCAAGTTCTATACCCTCACCTTGAAACCACGATTGCGGGTCTTGTAACAACAGGCCTAACATGGTGCCTGCTGCTTTCAATTCTGCTTTGGCGCGGGCTTTATCGTTCGTGCCATCGCCGAATTGGCGGGCGATATTGGCAAGCTCGGCAAAGGCTCTTGGTGTATTCAAATCATCTTCCAGTGCTGCCATAAAAGCAGGTGGCGGGTCGGCCACAACATCTGGCACATCCGCGTATTCACGCAAGATACCGTAGTAACGATCCAACGTTTTTTTCGCCTGATCAATTGCGGCCCGCGTAAAGTCAAACGGCTGGCGGTAATGCGCAGATAACAGCACAAGCCGCAGGGCCTCTGCCGGATATTCTTGCACCAAATCATGCACCAGCAAAAAATTACCCGTGGACTTGGACATTTTCTGACCTTCGACCATCAAATAACCGTTGTGCAGCCAATAATTCACGTATTTTTCGCCATCATGCGCGCAGGTGCTTTGGGCAATTTCGTTTTCGTGATGCGGAAAAATCAAATCTTCGCCGCCCGCATGAATATCAAAATGTGGCCCGTTGATGGCGGCGTTCATGGCAGAGCATTCCAAGTGCCAACCCGGACGGCCACGGCCCCAAGGGCTCTCCCAGCCCGGCTGTTCTGCCGTGGAGGGTTTCCACAGCACAAAATCGGCGGGGTCTTTTTTATAAGGCGCTACTTCTACACGCGCGCCCGCAATCATATCATCGCGGTTGCGGCGGGAAAGCTGGCCGTATTCAGGCCATGACGGCACGTTGAACATGACATGACCTTCAGCCGCATAAGCATTGCCGCTGGCGATGAGCTTGCTGATCATATCGATCATCTGCGGGATATAATCCGTGGCTTTGGGCTGATGGTCTGGCAAGTCAATGCCCAATGCGCCCATATCCGCATTATAAATTGCTGCATATTTTTGCGTGATGGCAGAAATTTCTTCGCCGCTGTCTTGCGCAGCTTGAATGATTTTATCGTCAATGTCCGTAATGTTGCGCGTATAGGTGACATGCTCCGAGCCATAAATATGGCGCAAAACTTTCGCCAGCAAATCAAACACCACAGCCGGGCGTGCATTGCCGATATGCGCATAGTTATATACCGTTGGGCCGCAAGCATAGAGCCGCACGTTTTGCGCATCGATCGGTTTGAATTCTTCTTTTTCCCGCGTCAGGGTATTGTGCAAAAAGAGTGTCATTTTTTTATTCTTTATTTTTTAGGGTCAGGTCATTTATGACGTGTATTTGAACGTCACATAAAGCCCGCCGCTTTTTTCTGTCATGACCGGTACCGCTGTTTCAATATAACCGTTGATTTTCTCAAACTTGAAAAACCGCGCGACCGGCTGGAACAATGTTTCCCCCGCACCCGGTTTTGCCGGATCGAAATAAACATAGAGCGTTTTGGAAGACGTCTTTTTACAATACTTCACAATGCTGTCGAGCTTGTTCAGCGCGTCAATCTTTTCCATACCGTGTAAATCAAGTTTTACCTCCGCCTCTTCGACAGGCGGCAGGTTGGCGTTGATGTTTTTGAGAAACTCCATGGAAAAACCTCTTTTAACCGTGGTATGGATATTAGCATCATTCATTTCAAAAAATGAGTCCCAAAATGCCGGAAAATTCAGCTTCTTCACCAACTTCTGCGTCCACTATGGCCGCTTTTGACCTGATCTTGAAAAATGGCAGTGTCGTCACACCTGCCGGAATCGTCAAAACCGACGTTGCCGTGCGCGATGGTAAAATTGTCGATCTCGGGGATTTTTCAGCGGCGACCGCCAAGGATGTGCTGGATTGCGCCCATCTGCATATTTTGCCGGGCGTGATCGACAGCCATGTGCATTTTCGCGAGCCCGGCCTGACGCATAAAGAAGATTTGGCGACAGGGTCTCTTGCCGCCGCTTTTGGCGGTGTCACCACCACGTTCGAAATGCCCAATACCGAACCGCTTACCATTACCGCCCGCACGCACCAAGAAAAACTGCTGGCGGGACATGGCCGTATGTTTTGTGACCATGCTTATTACATCGGCGGCTGTGACGGCAATGCCCATTACCTGCATGCTCTGGAACGTCTGCCCGGTTGCGCGGGCGTGAAAGTTTTTATGGGCTCATCCACTGGCGCGCTTTTGGCAGCAGAAGACGAAACGCTTTTGAAGATTTTTAAAAACGGCACCCGCAGACTTTGCCTGCATGCCGAAGATGAAACCCGCCTGAAATCGCGCAAGCATATTGTGGAACAAAGCGGCAAAGTCAGCGACCACCCCATGTGGCGCGATGCCGAATGTGCGCGACTGGCCGTGCACCGTGCCGTCACACTAGGCCGCGAAGCAGGTCGCCGTCTGCATTTCCTGCACACCACCAGCGCCGAAGAAATGCTGTATTTAAAGGACCATAAGGACATTGCCACGGTCGAGACCACACCGCAGCACCTGACGTTAAACGCGGAAGAATGCTACGACCGCATGGGCACCCGCGCGCAAATGAACCCGCCCATTCGCACACAGGCACATCAAGACGCGCTCTGGCGGGCGATTGCCGATGGCACAGTGGATACACTGGGGTCTGACCATGCACCGCACACGCTGGAAGAAAAAGCGCAAGCCTATCCCGCCTCCCCCAGTGGTATGCCCGGTGTACAAACCATGCTGCCCGTCATGCTGACGCATGTGGCAAACGAAAAACTATCACTGCTGCGTCTGGTCGATCTTTTGTGCCATGGCCCGCAGCGCGTGTACCAGATCAACAACAAGGGCCGCATTGCCGCGGGGTATGATGCGGATTTTGCCATTGTTGATTTGCAAGCCGCGCATGTATTGAGCGACCGACACATCAAAAGCAAATGCGGCTGGACACCCTTTAACGGCTTTAAAGCAACAGGGCAGGTGCAAGGCACGATCTTACGTGGGCGCGTTATTATGTGGGATCAAGAAGTCCCCGATGCCGTTTCTGCGAATCCGCCGGGAAAAACAGTGCGTTTTGCTGAAACCTTGATAGAATCAACCATCCGGGATGAAAGCGACATCACGCCGCCGAAACTGGAATGCTGCGCCTGAAATTAAATAAATTCGTTTTATTTCAACGCGGTATCGAAACAACCGTTAATGTAATTATGGTATCTATGACGCAGCTACATACTTTATTAAGCGTCATTAGATACAATTTTAATTAAGTTGTCGGTTTTTCAATCTATCGAGAAACATCAGAGCGACGCTGTCATACGGACTGGGGTTACAGGGGTTCTATTTGACTAACAATGAAAAAGATACACGCCCGGCAGGCAAAACCGGCGCGGTACCTTCGCCACGCATGAAGGACCAATTCCGCTCTGCCTCTTTCTGGCAGGGTTTTGCGTCCCCATCCCAGATTTGGCGCAGCCGTATCAGCTGGCGCATTACCATCACCGTCTTTTTAACAATTCTGACCGTGCAAGCGGCTGTTTTAATGGTAACAGCCCGCGACTTTGAACAACAA
Organism: Alphaproteobacteria bacterium; assembly: GCA_041743265.1. GTDB lineage: Bacteria > Pseudomonadota > Alphaproteobacteria > Micavibrionales > UBA2020 > UBA2020. The sequence continues at coordinate 6,246 of JBGTNC010000066.1, forward strand.
AAACTGGCGGAGCTGCGTGAACTGAGCCGTGTCTTTATCGCGGCCGCCATGGATAACACGCGCGACCAGCTCACCACCCCCATCAAGGCGGGCCCTGCCGAGCGGCTGTTTGCCGAAACCATGATCAGCGGTATGGCTATTTACGGGCTAGATCATAACCTGATCCAAATATACGGCGAACAAACGCTGCTGCGTCCCTCTAACAATCTGATGACGCCGCAAAGAGAATATATCACCGCCAATAAAGAACAGTACGAGGTCTTGCTAACACCCAAAGATGTGGCAAGGCCGTATTATATTGTAACGCGTCTTTATACCGACAGCATCGCGCCGCAGCTCAAACAATATATTCACCAATCCGTTGTTATTCTGATCTTACTCTCAGGCCTTGTGACAAGCGTTTTGATGATGGCCTTGGGCCAATGGCTGCTGGAACCTGTGATGGTCTTGCGCAATAACTTGCTAAACGCCGCCAAAAATCCGGAGAAGCCCGAGATCCAGCGCCAGCGCACGGAGACAGGCGATGAGGTCGGCATTGCCATTCGTATTGCGAATGATTTGATCCGCCAGAACGCACATAACTTGCGCAAATTACGATCCCAAGCGGAAGATAAAATTCACAAACTGGCCTATTACGATAACCTGACGGGGCTGCCGAACCGCACATTCTTCCTGGAAAAACTGGACGATACTATTCGTCACAAAGTTGCTGAGGAAGAACACCGCCTCGCCATTTTTGCCATTGACCTTGACCATTTCAAAGACATCAACGATACGATGGGCCATGAATTTGGCGATAAGTTGCTGGAAGCCATCGGCAAACGGCTTGTCAAAGCTTTGCCTGAGGGCTCGCTCATTTCCCGCGCCAGTGCAGATGAATTTACCGCCATGGTCTTGCTGGATCATGAAAGCCCCGATAGCGCCGGCTTGGTTGATCGTGTTTTCAATGCTATGGCAGAGCCTGTCAGTATTATGCAGGAGCGCTTCCAGATCCGCGTTTCTGTCGGTGTGGCCCATTGCCCCGATGATGGCGTGGAAGCCCGCCAGATCATGAAAAACGCCGATATTGCCCTGAACCGCGCCAAAGAAGAAGGCCGCGATACAGTGCGCTATTACTCAGAAGATTTCGACATTGCGGTCCAACAACGCTTCCAGATGCTGCGCGACCTGCGAAACGCCTTGGATGAAAACCAGCTGCGCCTGCACTTCCATCCGCAGTTTGATTTGCGTACAGGTGAGCTGATTGGTGCAGAGGCGCTGTTGCGCTGGTGGCATCCAGATAACAGCAAAGAAGGCGGCAGATTTATTTCGCCCGCTGATTTTATTCCCGTCGCCGAACAATCCGGCTTGATTGTGCCCATTGGTGAATGGGTTTTGAAAACAGCCTGCAAATTGAACAAAGGCTGGCAAGACAAGGGCCTGCCGCCGTTCCGCATGGCAGTCAATATTTCGGGTGTGCAGTTTCACCGCGCCGACATTGTGCGTCTGACGTCCGACGCCTTGAAAGAAAGCGGCTTGGATCCGAAATATCTGGAACTGGAAATTACCGAGAGCGTGTTCATGGAAAACATGCAAACCGCCATCGACATTTTGCAACAACTGCACAAACTGGGCGTCGAACTTGCGGTGGATGACTTTGGTACGGGCTATTCCTCATTGAGCTATCTGCGCCAATTCCCGATTGACCGCTTGAAGATTGACCAATCTTTTATCCGCAACGCGCTGATCAACACCGATGACCGCATGATTGCCAAAACGATTATTACCTTGGGCCACAGTTTAAACCTGAAAGTTATTGCCGAGGGTGTTGAAACCGTCGATCACGAAGACTTCCTGCGCGAAGAAGGCTGTGACGAAGTGCAAGGCTTTAAATACACCAAGCCCCTGCCGCAAGACTTGTTCCGCGAATACATCGTCAATTACAACCGCAACCTTGCCAAGAACACCAAGTTGCAAATCGTTGACGAAAAAGGCGCGTAAAAAACGCCCCCATCTCATAAACCTCTTTGCAATCCTCGTTTGTAATCCTCATGGATTTTTAATACGGCATCCGATATGCTGGCGACATGACAGGTCTTGCATCACACCCCATTTCAAATCCCTCAGGTCTTTCCGGCATCTGCCGTGTACCGGGGGATAAATCTATCTCCCACCGCTCTTTGATGATCGGCGCTTTGGCCAATGGTGAAACGCACATCATCGGGCTTTTGGAAGGCGAAGATGTTTTGCACACCGCCGATGCCTTGCGCGCCATGGGTGTTACCATCCGCCGCCCAGAAAACGGTGGCGGTATGTGGCACGTGACCGGCATTGGCGAAAAAGGACTGCAACAGCCCAAAGACCCCATTTATCTTGGCAATAGCGGCACATCTACCCGCTTGCTGATGGGGCTTGTGGCGGGCTACCCCATTTCTGTGACATTTACTGGCGATGCCTCTTTGAGCCGCCGCCCAATGGGCCGCGTCATCACGCCGCTCGCCAGCATGGGTGCGAAGATCGATGCAGCAGAGGGCGGCAAGCTACCGCTGACCATTACCGGTTGTGAAAACCCGACCGCTATTCTCTATACGCTACCCGTGGCTTCCGCTCAGGTGAAATCCGCTGTTATTTTGGCCGGGCTTCGCAGCACAGGGGAGACCACTGCCGTAGAACCTTTGCCCACGCGCGACCATACCGAACGCATGCTGAATTTTTTTGGCGCAGAAGTTTCCGCCACCTTGCAAGAAGACGGCTCCAACGCGGCAACCGTTACAGGCCGCCCGACATTAACGGGCCAGCATGTGATTGTCCCCGCCGACCCAAGCTCTGCTGGCTTTGCCGCCGTGGCTGCCCTCATCGTGCCCGGCTCCGATATTGTTCTGCCGCAGGTTTCCATCAACCCGTTGCGTGCCGGGCTTTATACAACGCTGATCGAAATGGGCGCGGATATTACGTTTGAAAACCAGCGCGATTTATCGGGCGAGCCTACAGCAGACATTCGCGTACGCTACAGCAAACTATCCGGCGTCACCGTACCGCCCGCACGCGTGCCATCGATGATTGACGAATTCCCGATCCTCAGCGTGGCCGCCAGCTTTGCCGAAGGGCCGACGTTTATGTCGGACCTTGATGAATTACGCGTCAAAGAATCCGACCGTCTCGCCGCCATCGTCGCGGGCCTGCAAGCCGCAGGCGTGGATGTCGATATGGGAGAGAATACCTTGCTCGTCCGTGGCCGCACAGACCGCAAACCCAAAGGCGGCTGCGTGGTGACCACACACCTCGATCACCGCATTGCCATGAGCTTTCTGGTCATGGGTATGGCCACATTGGAACCCGTGATGGTCGATGATGCCGAAACGATGAACACCAGCTTCCCCGGCTTTTCCGACCTCATGAACAGCCTCGGCGCAGATATCCG
>JBGTNC010000067.1:0-3787 GCA_041743265.1 Alphaproteobacteria bacterium
CTGACCGCCCATACTGCGTACGCGCCATTCAACGTTTACCGGCGGGCCGTCTTTTTGAACGACTTGGCTGGTGACGATGTAATCTTCACTTTTGGCGTGGGCTTTTTTGCTGTTGCCGACTTTGAATTGCTGGCCGGAATATTCACCAAAACGCTGGGTATAGGTTTTGACGATCATGTTCTCGAACAAGGACAGGAATTCTTTTTGCTCGGCACCGGTCGCTGTGCGCCAGTGACGGCCCATGGCGAACTTGCCAATGGTATCCACATCAAAGTTACGGTTGAGCAGGCTGCGGACACGTTTCTCGCGTTCTTTGGCATCCAGCTCCTTACCTGTCAGGTTTGTTAGGGCTGTATCGCCCATTTTTTGCACAAAACTGGTGTAGTTATCTGCGCGCGCCGCCGTGGGTGCCAGCATCAAAGCGATGAGGGCAAGAATGGCCAGCGGATATGTCAGTCGCAGGTGGTACATCAGGTGGTCCTTTTCAAGCGCGGCTTATTCCCAGCCAGCGTCATAGTAGTAATTGTTTTTATAGTCCACAGTTGCTTCGGGGCGCGGACGGTCGGGGTTTTCATCCCGCACCAGTGCCTTGCGTTTTTGCGCATAGGCACTGCGCACAGCAGCATAGTAATCCAGACTGTTGCGACGCAGATCTTCAACGGCGCGTACATATCGTGCGCGTGTATCCAGACCTTCAACGCCGTTACGGGTGTAGTAAATCCACTCTTCGTCACGGTTAAAGGCATAGAGACGCACTGGATCAGCAAACGTATCAACCACGGTACCCGTTCCATCGCGTAAGGACGAGGGCCCCAATATGGGCAGAACGAGGTAGAAACCATCGCCAAAGCCCCAGACGGCCAAGGTCTGGCCGAAATCTTCTGGTTCATATTCAAAGCCTTGGGCGGCAGCAACATCAATCAAACCGCCGATACCGGCTGTGGTGTTGATGACAAAGCGGGCGGTGGCTTTACCGGCGTCTTTGAAGTCACCTTGCAAAAGGTTATTGGCCACAATCAAGGGCGAGCGCAGGTTGCGCATGAAGTTTTTCACGCCATCGCGGAAGAAATCCGGGAAAATGGCATTGTAAATCTTGGCTGTCGGCTCGACCAAAAAGCGATCCAGCGTGTTGTTAAAGGCAAAAACACCACGGTTAAGAGGTTCCAGCGGGTCATTGATATAAGAGGCGGACTGGATGTCGTTTTTGGCGGAGGCACAGCCTGCAACACCAAGGGTCAGACAGCAGCAAAGACCCAGCATTAAAAACTTCTGGATCAGCTTAGAGGAGAGATATGATTTTTTTGACATGAACATCCGCCTGTTTGCGCCTTTTCTTTACTTTAACTATATATAATTACTCAATTATTAATCTTCAACCATCTTCCGTATGCAGCAATGCCGTTGTGCCGAGCAGCAAACTGACAATTGCTGGCGTCCAGGCGGCCAAAGAAACAGGAATTTTCTGCGAAATGCCGAAGGCCTGAAGAATAGATTCCATGAAGAATATAAAGAAACCAACGCTGACGCCAAGGGTTATCATGGCCCCTGTACCCCCGAATCTTTGCGGACGTAGCGAAAATGTCGCAGCGAGCAGGATCATGGCGGCTAAAAGGAAGGGTTGGGCCAGCAATGCCTGAAAATGGATGGCCAATCTGGTGCCGGGAAATCCCGTTTCTGTCATAATGCGAAGATATTCGGGGATGTGCCAGAAAGAAATCGTTTCGGGGTCTGCGAATGATTCTTCGATTTTACGGGCCGTCAGCTCCGTCGGCAGGCGCAAGGCGGGTTCGCGGGTGGCCCCTTGAGGGCCATTGATCAGCGCGTTTTGTAAATCCCAATAACCATCGCGCAGGTAGACCAGCTCGCTATCGAAGCGTTTCTGGAAATTATCTTCCTTGTCGAAGAAGAAAACGATGACTTTTGACAATTTCCATTCGTATTGGTCAAAACTTTCGGCGTGTAACAAAGCATAGCCGTTTTCGGCAGGCTGGCGCAGCCAGATGCCGGTGCGCGATACGGTGACCATGTTGTCGCTTTTTTGCAGATGGATAATCTCCATTTGCTCGAACTTGGTCAGTAGCACGGAACCCAGCGGGTTGATCGCCATTGTGGCCAGCACGCCTACCGCGAAGGCAGAGATAAACATGGGGCTTAAAAACTGCCATGCCGAAACGCCGGCCGCACGGATCACAATCAACTCGGACGTCTTGTTTAGTTTCCAGCAGGTATAAATTGCCGCGAATAAAACACCGAAGGGAATAACCCGCTGACCGACCTGTGGCAGTTTCAGCGCGGCCATGGTTAAAACCGTGCCAAACGAAATGCCTTCGTGGTCTGCAGCCCGGCGTAAAAGTTCGATGGCATCAAAAACATAAACAAGGCCCAGCAAGATTGTCATCAGGCCCAGAAAGTTCAGCAAGAAAGTTTTGCTAATATAGCGAAATAATGTGGTTGTGCCGATCATGCCGTTGTCTCCTGTTCTGCTTTTAAATGACGCAAGCGCCATTTGCGCAAAAGAGACATCAACCATTGCTCTCCGCGTATATGCAGCAAGAAAAATCCAGCAGCGATAGGCAAGAGCGTTGCAAGATAAAGCAGCGGCAGCATGGCTATATTGCGCTGTGCCGCGCTCACAAGCGCCAGATTAAGCGATTGCAGGGCGACGACGACAACAATACCCAACATTACTTTTTTGCTCTGCCCCCGGCGGTTAAAGGGGCCTAGTAAAACAGAGGCGAGTGCGATGAGCGTAAAGCCCATCGCGTTCAAAGGCGTCAGCAGCCTTTCATTTGCCTCGACAATAAAGTCGTCGCGGCTATCGCGGTCGCGTTTGTCTGTCAGGTCGGGATGGATCAGCTCCCAAAACGTGCGTTCGTTCGGGTGTCGCCATTTCAGTGAAGATTCACTTTCCAGTCCTTTAATTTCGATGGTGTAGCGCGAAAAGAACAGGCGGCTGACAACATGGCTTTTTAAATCCATTTGTTGGCGCATACCGTCGAAGACCAGAATATTGGGTGTATCGCCATCCATCATGATGCGCCCGCGCTTGGCCGTGATTGTCACGGGCGGCTTGTCGCGCTCTCGCCGGTCGTGGATCATCAGGCCGAGCAAATCACCCGCACCATCGCGCTCCCGCACATAGACGGTGAGATCATCATTGAAGGTGTTGAACACACCTTCGCGCAGCAAAAAGCTCGAGTATTGCGCTTTGACAGCGCGGCGCAGCTGTTTCATCTCCGTATGGCTGCTGGGGGAAAGCCATGTGGTCAGCAAGATCAAGACCGCGACAGTAAGCCCCGCCATGATCAAGGCAGGGCGTGCCAGCGCCAATTGGTCAAAGCCACAGGCACGCAGGACGATCAGCTCGTTGTCCATAATAAATTTATTGTAAATAAACAACGTAGCAGCAACGAGCGAGAGCGGCAGGATGATTTCCAAGAAGCGGGGCAAGGTGAGCGCCACAAGTTTCAAGAACAGCCCCGGTGGCGCGTCAGATGCCGCAACCAGCTCTAAAAGCTTCAGCGATTGGGTCAGCAGAATAACCATCGTCAACGTAATGGCAATGAACACCGTTACGGAAAAGAGGTTTTTGAAAAGATATCGCGTCATCAGCATGGTGATCGCATCCGGGGGTGGCGTTGCGCCTGACACCCTATTATCATGTGTTGTCTTGATCTTTTTACCCCCTCCCGCTTGAAAATGAAAGAAAAATAGCCGCTATGAAAATCACCTTTGACAGCAAATCCCCGAAATCCGACGCTTTGATCATTTTTGCAACAGAAGATGG
>JBGTNC010000068.1:0-9334 GCA_041743265.1 Alphaproteobacteria bacterium
CCAGTTGCTGGGCCACCGCCAAAATGGGCGAGATATTATCATCGGGGTGTGAATATTCAGCCGCCAAATATGTATCATCCTGATCGCGGAAGCGTACAGCCACCGCATTGGCAAAGGCCGCTTCACGCGGGCCAAACAGGGCGGTTTTGGGCATGCCGTAAATGGTGGCGCGGCCAGTGCCGGCGGTTGCCAGCGCTTTATCACGTGCAACGGTCACAGCGGTTTCGTTGAGGGCGGCAATAGAAATGGCTGCGTTATCGATGATACGGTTTTTCACCATATCGACCACTTCGGCATCCAGATCTTCATCCTTGGTGTCAAACGCCAGCTGGGCGATTTTCCAGGCCAGTTGATCTTCCTTTTTCAGGAGACTTTTTTCAGGGTGGAATTTGACGGTATGGATTTTCATCGATGCGTTCCTTCGTAAAACGAGTGTCTGCTATGACAGCAATTAAATGTGCCTTTTTTATAGCACTGCCGCCGCCGCCGGTGAAGGAGAACCAGACAAATTTATTACATAATGAAAGGTATTTTTATTTACCGAGGGCGCGTTTGGCAGGAGTCTTATGTTGCGGCGCAACAGTATTGGCTGGCGTGACAACGGGTGCCGGTGTAACAACGCTTTCACGGGCCTGCATCAAAACGGCAATCATCAGCGCTTTGTTCTGATAAACCGTCGTTTCATCTTCGCGCAAAGGGCGTTGCTGCTGGGCGCGCACAATGGCACCTGCATTCGTCTCCGGCTGTTTGCCCATGGCATAGAGCACGTTTTGCTGACGATCAATCACGACAAAGCGGTCGGCCAGTTTTTCATTCTCCAGCGTCTCCACCGTTTCTACAAGGGCTGCTGGCGCATTGTCTTGTTCTTCGGTATTTACCCAGCGCGGAATAATCCCCGCCTGCCCTTGCTTGGCAGCGGCGTGGTTTTCTTCAAACCGTAGATGCACAGATTGCCGCGCGACAATGGCGGGCGTTGAAATGGCAACGGCGCTGACATCGTATCCATTCTCGCGGAAGGGAAACAAAATCATGCGCGTCATCTCTTGCCCCATAGCGGCATCATCCAGAATAACATTCACACGGTGTTTGGCGGCTTCTTCGGATAAAAAGCCGATCAAGCCTTCGGTTGCTTTATCAATACGGGCGGCCGCATTGACAGGATCATTCTTCACATGATCTTCATAGCGCGGATGATACACGCGCAGATCATCGAAATTGATATGCACATAGTTTTGCAACTGCGGCTGTTCGGCCTTGGCCTTATCCACAAACGTACTTTTGCCGCAACCGGGCAGACCGGTGATATAGAGCAAGGCCGGTACATCTTGCGCGGCGTGCCCGTCTAAATAATCGGCTGTAATTTTTTTGAAGGCCACCTGATATTCCGCATCCGACATTAAATCGGGCTGCGTCGTGGCGGTTTCGTTTTGTGTGGCGGGCTGTGATGCGGGTACGGTTTTTTCTTCCTGAAAGGCAGGTGAAAGTTTCTTGCCGCCCTGGTTACCTTTTGCCGTCATGCAAAAACCCCAATATGTGCAGCGCAGCAAAGAAAACCGCGCTCGAGCTTTATTATACCCGCTCCGCTGCCCTAGCGTCAAATTTATGGCAAAAATGGTTGAAGTTACAGTCTAAAAGAATTTTAAGGCTCCGATTCAAGCTCTCAGCCTTGGCCACTTCCGTCGATTTTTAAAATCCTCAAAATCCTGAAACTCATTGTATTTATAATAATAGGCATACCCTTCCAGCCGTTTTTTGTTTTCTTCCGTCATAAAATTGTGTTTCTCAAGAAAATGCTTCAATTCATCGGGATGAACTGCGGGGCTTTCAGGTCGGTCTCTTAGTTCTAGCCATTCTTTTTGACACGCTTGATCTTTACTGTTAGGAATTTTACTCTCGCCGCCAGCAATTAAAACTTGCCTGTAGTCGAGAAGCTGGCAGTCATGAAAATCTTTTGAAATTTCTACTATCTCTTGCTCACTGCACCCTAACTTACGCAATACCTCTTGCGTTGATTTCAGCATTTCTCTGGTCTGTTGATCTGGTATTCCGCTCCACCAACTAGAGCGTGCTGTATTAGACAAAGACGACATGGCAGAAATTTTTGCAAATTCTTTGACCTGTTCCAAAGTCGCGTAGGCATCTCTTAGAGCATGTTCTATCTTGGCCTTGAGACCGAAAAGTCCAAGCTCACTGACATCATCAAAACGCGACAACACCGTAAGAAGAACGCCCGATATAAGAAAAAATACCGCTGGTTCTTTAGGATTATCAATCATAAAGGATAAAGCAGGTGCAACAATGACATACAAAATCCCCATACCGAAAAGGAGTTTGTGCGTTATTCTAGATTCACCTCTTTTTCTCATATTGCGTCCCTCATGCTTTCCCTTACACGTTAAATCGGAACAGCATAATATCCCCATCCTTCACAACGTATTCCTTACCTTCCGAACGCATCTTGCCCGCTTCTTTGGCGGGTTGTTCGCCGCCGAGGGTGACGAAGTCGTTGAGGTCGATGGTTTCGGCGCGGATGAAGCCGCGTTCGAAATCGGTGTGGATGACGCCGGCGGCCTGCGGGGCTTTGGAATTTTTACGTACCGTCCAAGCGCGTGCTTCTTTCGGGCCGACGGTAAAGAAAGTAATCAGGCTCAGCAAGGCATAGCCTGCGCGGATCACGCGGTTCAGGCCCGGCTCTGTCAGACCCATGGTTTCGAGGAATTCTTTTTTATCTTCTTCGCTGGAAAGCTGCGCAATATCGGCTTCGATTGCGGCGCAGATGACGACGTGCTGCGCGCCTTCGGCTTTCGCCATCTCGGCCACGCGCTGCGTAAAGGCATTGCCTTTTTCTGCATCATTTTCCAACACGTTGCAAACATACAAAACAGGTTTGGATGTCAAGAGCTGCAACAGCTGGAAGGCACGTTCTTCGTCTTCGTTCTTGCGTTCTGTCAGGCGTGCGGGTTTACCGTCGCGCAGCAATGCAAGGCTGCGGTCCATGACTTCAACGCTGACAACCGCTTCTTTGTCGCCGCCCTTGGCTTTTTTGCGCATGGCTTCGACGCGCTTTTCAAGGTTCTCCATGTCGGCGATCATCAATTCGGTATCAATGATTTCTTTGTCGCGAATGGGGTCAACGCCGCCTTCCACGTGGGTGATGTTTTCATCTTCAAAGCAGCGCAGGACGTGAATGACCGCATCAGTTTCACGGATGTTCGCCAGAAACTGGTTGCCCAACCCCTCGCCTTTGGATGCGCCGCGCACCAGACCCGCGATATCCACAAACTCCAACTGTGTTGGCACAATATTGGCGGATTTGCCGATTTTGGCGATGTTTTGCAAACGGTCATCCGGCACGGATACACGGCCCACGTTGGGCTCGATCGTGCAGAAAGGATAATTGGCTGCCTGTGCCGCCGCTGTTTTTGTCAGCGCGTTGAACAGGGTTGATTTACCAACGTTGGGAAGACCTACGATACCGCAATTGAAGCCCATTTTATTTTTCCTTTTGCTTTTTGACGTCCGTCAATTTTGTGTCTGTTATGTCTGTTGTATTTGTATCTTTTTCTTTTTTATCTTCTTTGGGTTTGGGCGGCTGCACATCATGCGCCACTTTGCTCATAAACCCATCCCGATCCGCTTGCACCAGACGGCCCATGTGCTCGGCCATACTGTCCAGCAATGTTTCCAGCCATTTCGCATCGGCCTTGGCAAAATCGCCCAGCACGTAATGGCTGACCATATCTTTGTTGCCGGGATGACCAATGCCCATGCGCACGCGCCAATAATCCTGGCCCAGATGCGCATCGATAGATTTGATCCCGTTGTGCCCGCCGGAACCGCCGCCTTTTTTCACACGGATTTTGCCGGGCAGCAAATCCAGTTCATCGTAAAACACGACAATGTTTTCAGGTGGAATTTTATAGAACGCCGCCGCCGCTTGCACCGATTGCCCAGATAGGTTCATGAATGTTTGCGGCTTGAGCAGAATAACCTTTTCGCCATCCAGCGTGCCAGTGGCAAGCTCACCTTGAAACTTTTTCGACCAATCGGAAAAGTTATGGCGACGGACGCAAGCGTCCATCGCCATAAAACCGATGTTGTGCCGGTTGCACTGGTATTTCGATCCGGGATTTCCCAATCCGACGAAAAGAAACATGACAGTGCGCCCAGTACCTTGAATGGTTTACTTCTTCGCAGGCTCTTTTGCAGGTGCAGCTGCTTTCGCAGGTGCAGCACCACCAGCAGGCGCAGCAGGAGCTGAAGCCGCCGCGGATGCAGCAGCAGTTGCAGCATCTTCGGATTCTTCTTCAACTGTGATCTGCGTTGGCGCCACGATGGTTGCAACGGTGAAGTTGCCTTCCTGTGTGGGCTCTGTGCCTTTCGACAATTTCAGATCTTCGAGGTGAACACTGTCACCAATTTCGAGGCCTGCCAGATCAACAATAAATTCCTCAGGAATTTCTGTCGCCTTGCAATAAACTTCGATCGTGTGGTGCAGCAGGTTCAGAACACCGCCAGCGAGAATACCTTTGCAGGTTTTTTCGTTGGTGACACGTACAGGCACTTCCACGCTGATGATTGTCTTATCGGATACGCGCAGAAAATCTGCATGTTCCGGACGATCTGTCACGGGGTGCAACTGGATGTCGCGCGGAATGACCAAATGTGTCTGGCCTTCAACAGTCAAGTTACACAGGTGTGTAAAAAACTGTTTGTTGGTGAGTTGTTTCACCAGATCCTTGGTGTTCAGGGAAATCATAACGGGTTCTTTGTTATCACCGTAGATGACGGCAGGAATGCTGCCGCTGCGACGTACTGCACGGGCGGCCCCCTTACCGGCCTTCGCGCGTGCTGTTGCCGCGATAGATGTTTTTTGTGCCATTGTGGTAATCCTCTTTGTTTTACTTGTAAATTGTTGCGCCCAGCCTCCAGGGGTGCTGCCGCGTAACGGGGCTATTCATAGCCAAAATGACTTGAAAATCAAGCTATTTCTATATTATGTCAGGCACTCGCCGGCGCGGTATCGAACAGGGAGGAGACCGAACGCTCCTCGCTGATGCGCAAAATCGCCTCGCCGAACAGCGACGCCACTGGCAAATACTTGATTTTACTGCAAGATTTAGTCACATCCGTGGCTTTGATGCTATCCGTGACCAACATTTCGGTCATGGGGGATTTTTCAATCCGCTCGATCGCACTTCCGGAAAATACGCCATGTGATGCCACGGCCCGCACAGATGTCGCGCCGAAGTTAATCAGGGCTGTCGCCGCATTGCAGATGGTCCCCGCAGAATCCACCATGTCATCAATCAGGATGCAATCGCGGCCCTCGACTTCCCCGATCACATGCATGACTTCGGAGATACCGGCTTTTTCGCGGCGCTTGTCGATAATGGCAAGACCTGCATCGCCCAGACGCTTGGCAAAGGCGCGCGCACGCACAACACCACCCACATCGGGCGATACAATCGTCAGCTTGTCCAAATTGCAATGTTTTTGCACATAGGGCACAAACACTGGTGTACCAGCAAAAAGGTTATCCACCGGAATATCAAAAAAGCCCTGAATTTGGCCTGCGTGCAGGTCCATCGTCAAAACGCGGTCAGCGCCTGCAGTCGTGATCAGGTTGGCGACCAACTTGGCGGAAATGGGGGAACGCGCCGTTGTTTTACGATCCTGACGGGCATAACCGAAGTACGGCAGCACCGCCGTGATACGGCGGGCAGAACCCCGCTTCAGCGCATCGATCATGATCAGCAATTCCATCATGTGGTCATTGGCGGGATAGGATGTGGACTGGATGACGAAAACGTCTTCCCCGCGCACATTGTCCAAAATCTCCAAAAAGATTTCCTGATCGGCGAAACGCTTGACGTTGGCCTCGGTCAAAGGAATGCCCAGATAGGCAGAAATAGCTTCAGCCAAGGGCTGATTACTGGTGCAGGAAATGAGTTTCATGGCGCGTGGTTCCCCTTTATGTCACAAATTTGGGTCTGACGGGGCAGATCATACTGTTTTGCACATCAAATAGATAGACCGGACGGGGTATTTTTAGGTACTTTAATAACAGGCGCGGTTTTTGGGATCACGCTGGATTCAATTGACATAATTCATGTTTATTGATACGCTCGATTTGGTTAACCCTTTTAAGGCAGGACCCTTATGGCACAGACATTCCGCGAATTGGCTGACGAGTTCAACAAGACAGCAACCGCATCCCTGACAGATAAAGAAGACTTTCAGGTGACCGTTGCCAAATACACCCTGTTGATGCGCCACAAGGCACAAAGCCCTGAAGATAAAAAAGAGCTGACCGGCATCATGTTCAAAACCGCTATCAGCAACATGACGCAGGCTGTCGATAACCTGCTCGATATGAAGAGCTTTGACTCAACCGAGCTCAACAGTATTTCCGGTATGCTGCGCCAATTGGTGGAGCCAGAAAACATCCACTACTTGCCGCAAGGCGCCGCCACAAAAACAGCAGATGCCACGCTCGAACTTCTGCGTGTGTTGGAAAACTATCACCGCTCTACCAACGTCAGCAATGACAGCTATAAAGTGATCAAAAGCAATTATACCGAACTTGCGTATTTTGCCCTTGATGTCGCGCGTGTCATGAAACTGGCCGAAGCCGCAGGGCCGGAAATGAAAACCGTGAATGATATTCAAGTCGCCCGCCCGCTGAACTTGAAGGGCAAGCAGCCTTAAAAATCACCTCAAGGCAATAATCGATAATTGACGGCCATAGTCTGCCTCACCGCGCTGACATGCACGGCGATAGCTGAAATAGGCCTGTTCATTGGGCAGCGTGTCTTGTTTCGTATCATACACAACACTGACCCCTGCCCGCGTTAAACGATGCGCGACATAGCTCGGCAAATCAAAAATCAAATGACCTTCTTTCACGGCAGCTTTAAAGAACTGCGCGTTATCGGCATCTTGCGCCAGAAACGGCGTTTGAAAGTCTGTGCCCACTTCATAAGATTGCGGCCCGATACAAGGGCCGATGGCCGCGACAATGTTTTCTTTTTTAGCGCCCAGCTTTTCCATCTCGGCAATGGTTGCTTCCATCACACCGCCAATGGCGCCTTTCCAACCCGCATGGGCCGCGCCGATAACTTTTTCTTTGCGGGAGGCAAATAACACAGGTGCGCAATCCGCTGTCAGCACAGAAATACCAAGGCCATTTGTGGATGTGACCATTGCATCCGCTTCTGGCGGCTGGTTTTTGCCAAAAGGTTTGGTCACCACAATCACCTTGGCGCTATGTACCTGCTTGAGGGTGATGATATTCTCCGGCTCCAAATCCAGCGTCTCGGCAATCTTGGCGCGGTTGGCGCGGATATGGTCAGGTTTATCTTGCGATGAAAACGCGCAGTTCAACCCCTCATACACCCCTTCGCTCATGCCGCCAATGCGGGTAAAAAACCCATGTCTCAACCATTTGATTTTTTCAAGATCGGTGGTCAAAAACTTCATTTGGATTTTTCCTCTGTCTGGAAACCAACGGGCTGCACATTAGATTGCGCGGGGATCAAAGCCATAACCTTGAACAAGTCCCCCATGGCAGAGGGGGCTGTCAAACGATGCAAATCCATCATAATTTGCTGACGCTGTTTCGGGTTGGCCTTTTGCGCCAGCATCTCTGCACGTGTGGCAATACCCAGCGCCGTTAGAAACCGCCCCTGTTTTACAGGGCCCAGTGCCAGTGCATGCGGCGCAACGGCTGTTGCCAGTGTTTGGAAATCAACATGGGCGGTCACATCTTTGATGCCCGGGTTTTCCAGTACATCGGAATATTGGTGGCGGCTGACGCTTTGCAGTGTATCGCCAAGCCCTGCCCGCACATGACCGTAATCAACCACAAGGCAGGCTCCACCGCCGGATGAAATTTTTTGCGCTAGTTCTTCAACAATACCCAAGCTCAAAGGACTGATTTCAAAAACAGAGCCATCCGGCGCATCTAAAAACGCAGGCGGCATCAAGGTATCTACCGGAATCGACAAGGCTTGTGTATCAAAACAGAATTGTTCTTCTGCCGCATCAAAGCCCACGCAGCGTTCCAGCCATTCGCCTTTTTTCTTGATGAATTGGTGAATAGGCAAGGCATCAAAAAATTCATTGGCAATAATCAGGCTAAAGCCATCAGGCAAACTGCTGATGCTGTCGTGCCAAACGGGCGTAACATCTTGCAAATTATCGGCCTGTACAATTTTCAACTGTGGGCTGGTTTCCACCAGATGGACGGACAATGCCTTGGCAAAATCGGGCCAGTTCGCCGCCGTACGCAGCATATCGGCCATAAGCGTGCCGCGGCCCGGCCCCAGTTCTACAAAATGCACAACAGAGGGGCATCCCGCCTGATGCCAGATATCTACGCACCACGCACAAAGCATCTCCCCAAACATCTGGCTGATTTCAGGTGCTGTCGTAAAGTCGCCATCCGCGCCAAACGGCACGGCATGGGCGTAGTAATGTGCCGCCACGCGGCCCATGTATTCGGCAACGGTGATAGGCCCCTTGGCCGCAATGTCCATAGCCAGCTGTTGCGCCAAGATCTGCGCGTCGGCTTCAACCTGCGTTTTTGTGTTTTTGAATGTCTGCATTTTTTCTGGCGTGACGGATGATAAACAAACCGACGGCAATCATCGGCAGGCACAAGAATTGGCCCATGGAGAAATACTGTAGGAACAGGCCCAGCTGCGGATCAGGCTCGCGGAAATATTCCACGATAAACCGCGCCATGCCATAGCCGATCAAGAGCGTACCGAATAGCATGCCGTGCATCCGGCGGATATGCGCCTTACGCGCCATAAAGAACAAGACCAGAAACAACACAACGCCTTCAAGGAAGGCTTCGTATAACTGGCTGGGGTGCCGCGCCAAGCCGCCGCCATAAGGAAAATTCACCGCCCAAGGCACCGTCGTGATACGGCCAAACAATTCACCGTTGATGAAATTGGCAATACGCCCGAAAAACAAACCGATCGGCACCACGGCAGAAATCGTATCGCCCATGGCCAAGGGCGGGATTTTGTAATAACGGCAAAAGCACAAAATAACGATGGCGACACCCATAAGCCCACCATGAAAGGACATGCCCCCTTCCCAGATGTAAAACATGCTGAGCGGGTTAGAGAGATATTCATGAAAATTGTAAAACAGCACATAGCCAATGCGCCCGCCCAGAATAACGCCCAGCACCATCCAAGGCAGGATATTTTCGATGTCTTCACGGCTGGGGCGGCGGTCACGGTCCAGATCGGCCAGCCAACCGCCATAGACCCAGCCGCCAATAAATCCGGCCAGATACGCCAGCGCATACCAGCGG
>JBGTNC010000069.1:0-6488 GCA_041743265.1 Alphaproteobacteria bacterium
CGCACCGTCGCCGCCGTCTTCGGGTCGCGCAGGCGTGAGCGCGAGCACGGCTTCGCGCAGCGGCGCCATTTCCAGCCACAGCGGCAACATGCGGCGCAAGACACCACCGCCCGTACTGCGACTGCCCTTGCCGGTGATGACCAGCAGGGTGCGTTTATCTTGTTTACGGGCGGATAGAATAAAACGGGTCAGGGCTTCCTGCGCCGCGTGTTGCGTCATGCCATGCAGATCGATTTTTTTATCAATCTGCCATTTCTTCTTTTTCAGGTCGCGGGCTGTGCCATCATCGGTCGTTTTGGGGGCAGGCGCGGTTGGCAGGCTGGCTGCGCGCTGTAGCGTTTTGGTGGCATTTTGCGGGGTGGCCGGTTTCGCAGGTTTTACAGCTTTCGGCACTTTTGTCGTGGCGGATTCTGCAATCAGGGGTTTTTTGACCGTTTTCGGGCGCGGGTGCACGGTTTTAACGACCTTCTCCCAAAGGGTCTGATCTTCTTCAGATAGCGGGTTTTTGGGGCCTTTTTTCATTTATAACCATGCGTTTACAGTTTTTAACCAATCATATGTTATAATATGTCTGTCAATATGCTGAAAGGTTCTTGAGGTATGATGAAAAAACGATTCCTTGGTGTTTTGGCTCTGATTGCTATCACGGGCACCTTGCTGATCGCAGGGCCTGCAACCGCGCAGTGGGAGCCTTTTCAGAAGTCACAAAAGGCGACGCCGAGTTCAGTCGCCACCATGTACCATTTGCTGATTCGCAAATTGCCGGATTTTGCCGCCTGGGCCCGTGAAACGGATGCGTATAAACAAGCCGCCGGTTTTGATAAAAACGTGGTGCTTGAAAATGAAATCGGCAAGCTGAGAGACCAATTCCGTTTGGTGACTTTGGCCGAGCCAATGTCGATTGAAGCGCGTGTGCGCCTTTCCACTTACAGCCGTGCACGCAAAGGCTTTATTGTGGATGGTATCGGCAAGGATTCTTTTTTCAATTATAGTTTTCTTGGTAAAAACTATGCCATCGTTTTGCCCGAGCTTGCCAACTTCCAATGGCTGCCCGTAGAAGGTAAACAAGCAGAGCGTTTAGAGGAGGCGGCAATCCGCAATGCCCGCACCTTGCTCTTGGTCATTAACTTGCGTCCTAATTATGCCGATACCAAGCCGATCGAAGTAGAGGGTAAAGAGTATTACCTGATCTCCGGTCAAATCCGCAGTGTGGATCTGTTGGATCCGCAACAAAGAGAGCTTGGCGTACTTTGGGGTAAAAACAACGTTGCGCAAGATGCAGCGGCCAAGCAGGAACTGCTTAATCTCTACAGGTAATTTGTTATGTTTTCAGGGCCGGGTCTTGGTGCTTTTTTTCAGCCCATCCGTGCCGCGGGCATTGGTGCTGCACCAACGGCACCTATCCAGCCTTTGAAAAAATCCGGCGATGAAGCCCGCCAATTCGATGCCGAACCCGAAGAAGATCAAGCAGACGAGGCACAACAGCAAGCCCCGTCCACCGCCGATACAGCGGCGGATGATTTCAGCGCGGATGTCACACACCTGTCGCTGACAGCCCTGCGCCGCTTGTTGTTAGGTGATGCCGCAGCAGTTCCCGCCGTGGAAGTCGTGCCCGTCGATGATGTGCATCAAACAGCGATCAATGCTTATCACAGGGCAGAAAAAGCAGCCCGCCCCACGGCACCTGCCGTACCGCACGCAGAAGCTGCGCCAGAAGGGGCGGTCGTTCTGGATCCGAAATCACCAGAGCATGTCTTGCACATGCTCGATATTTTGCAGAAGCAAGGGCATCAAAAAATTTCGGTGCCGGACGGTGCCTCCATTTATGATACGTTGGAAATACTCACGCAGCAGGCTTGAGCGCAGTATCTAATCCACCCGAACAGGAAATGAAAATGTCTGAAATTTATATGATCGAAACAAAGCCGTGCCCCAGCGATGCCAAGAAAATTCAATCGGTTTTGATGGGCGGCGGCGCCGCTATCTTTTTTTTGAGTCTGTTGGTACCGGTTGTGCTGGACCTTAAAGAGCCGCTTTTGCAATATGGCGGCATGGCAGTGGGTGGCATAGAAATGGTGATGGGTTTGTTTTGGCCACGCTTTATGTTGGCGAAGGATAAGTCAGGCCGCAGCTTTCATTTTTTCAGCGATGAACTCGTGATCAAAAGCTCCGAGCGGGATACCCAGCATGTGAACTATGACAATATCGTAACGGTGACCGAGGATGAAAACCTGTCCCATGTGGATAGGGAGGCCGGATTAAGCACAGTTATTCTGCATCTTGATAAAAAAGTGCCGGTTTATGGTACCCAGCACGTTTCGGACAAGCTGTTGCTGAAGGGCGTTGCCGAGACAAATGCTTGCGCGCGAATCAAAGAAGTGGTTGAGAAAAACAAACGGGCATAGGATAATGGGGCCGAACAAAACGGATAAATCCTATGGAAAAGAAACCGCCGCTTCTGACTGTGCGTCCTCACTTCGATCAGGGTCTGACGACGCTGCAAGCGATTTTGTTTACGCTCATCGGTTTCTTACTGGTGACGATTGTACTGGGTACCTTCGTTTTTATTCTGTTCAGCATCATCGGCCTCACAAAAATTATTCCGGCAGGCTACATTTATGGCCTGTTTCTGGTGGGCAGCATCGTTGTTTTGCCCCCGCTGTTTTTCGAGATGAAGAAAAAAGCCTATGCCCGCACGGTCTATCATTTCCATGATGACCATGTTGATTTTCAATACTTCCAGTTTTTTATCAGCATGCGCCGTGGCCGTATCCGCTATCGCGATATTTCGGATGTCACGCAGCAAGCCCATGCTTTGCAAGAACAGCGCCGTTTAACAAACGTTTATCTCTACGTGCCATCGATGGCCTATAACGCCCGTGCTTTTGCAGGTATTAAAATTTCGGATGTTCCTATGCGCCAAGATACCATGACACGCATCATGGATATGATCGAGAACAGTGAAAACCGCGATATGGCCCGCGCTGCGGGTATGATGGCGGCCCCGGCTGCCGTACCGCCAGCCGCCGTGCCACCCGTGACGCCTTTGACGGATGCCTGAGACGGTACACAAGTCTTCCGCTCCATCGCTACGGCCTGATCCTGCGGCCCCTGTTTTACGGCTGCGCCTTCATTCACATTTTGAACCTTTGATGGTGATGTATCACCATCCGATCCGTTTGACGACGAGCTTTCTGATTCCGTTGTTTTTGCTGCCGGAATTTACAAGCCTTGCCGAAACGACGCTGGGGTTAGAAGGACAAATGGCGTCTTTCTTTGTGGTGATGATGATTGTGTTTATCGTGTTTCTGCCACAGCTCATGGTATCTGCGCTGAATTGCCGCAAAATACATTTTGATTTTTATGATGACCACATGGCCTTCACCGAAAGTTTTTTACTGCGCGAGCCGATCCGTATCCCCTACCGCTCCGTCGTTGCTGTGCATGTAAAACAAAACGTTTTCCAGCGGATGTTTAAACTGGCGGATATTGTGATTGAAACAAGCCCTGCCGCGCGGCTTGAAACGCGCAATATGCTGACAGTGCTGCCAGACTTGCGCTATGCCGATCGCGCACAACAGCGCATTGACCGGTTGCTGACACGCTATCAGCAACAAACAGCGGATGCGCATGCAGTGCCGTCTGAAGAGCCCTCCGCTTCGGCATAAAAATTACGGCGTCAGGCGGTAGCCGCCATCATCATCTGTCTGGATCAGGTTTTTTAAAGCAGGTACCGCGGCCAGTTTTTGGCGCAGGCGATAGATATGCGTCTCCAGCGTGTGCGTATCGACGCCGCTTTGGTAACGCCAGACGTGTTTCAGTAAATCATCGCGCGTGACTTTCTCTCCGTTCTGGCGGGCGAGGTAGGCGATCACCTCGACCTCTTTATCGGTCAGGATAACGTCATCATGTCCGGCGCTGCGGATCATTTTATCCTGCGGTAAAAGATCCCAGGTGCCGCAGGACATATCATCCAGATACAAAACAGGGTCGGAGAGCATTTGCGTGATCTGCCGCAAGACCGTGCCGGCGCGCAGGGGCTTTTTTAACGACACAGGCAATACAGGCGTGGTTTTCTGCCAGAGCGCATCCCGCGCAAAATCCGCACTGTCGGGCGCAGCCAGAATCAGGTCATACGGCGGGTGTGCAGCCGCGATCGTATCCGCGGCACTGAGTATGGCAAGCGGCCCCAGCTGTTCGCCGAGCACGGCACAAACCGCAGCGGGCAGGCCCAAGGCCAGAATTTTATCTTGTGTTTTCATGCAGATGCGCCGTATAACACCATTTTATTAAGATAGACTCGGATATATTATAGGTGGGAGGAGCCCTCATGTCAGCACAACAGACAGAAATCATCGCAAGCTACGACGTTATGTTTGCCTTGCGTACGGGTGTCACGATTATGATCCCTGCCAATAAAACATTTGAATGCGGCGTTGATGTGCCTGTGCGCTTTCGTGTTAGCCCCGACAACCCGTGCGATGTCCTGATCACGGTGGCAGAACGGTCGGTTGTCTTGAAAGAGCTGCGTAAAGATTATCTGGCCGAGGCGATCGAGCGCGGGGTCATCATGTTCTACGAAATGGAAGACGATGAAGTCGTGCGTTGCACGCCCTGCCATTATCACGCCGGATAAATTTTAAAAATCTGCTTACTTGCCGTTATAGGGCAGGGCCGCGTTGCGTTTGGCGCGGGCTTGCATGTCCAGCTGTTTTTGCTGTTCGGCATCCAGCATCTTTTGTACTTTCTCACGCTCTTGCCGCGCCCGGTCCAGATTTTCTTTTTGGCGCATCATCGTTTGATGTTGGCGGTCACGCTGCGCTTTCAAGCGGCGCGCTTCACGGCCTTCGGGCGTATTGCTGGTATTGCCGCCACCTTGGATGAAGTCATACATATTGTCGGCAGGTGGCTTGGCGTATCTGTCTGGCTGTGGTTGCTGGTTCTTCCATGATGTCAGGCCATCATACCCGTTTTGGCCGGGGGCCGATCTGACAGCAGAGGGCGGTGTGGGGTTTTTCGGCGGCAGCAAAAGCATGTCTTGCGCCTGCGCAGAGGTACTGCCAGCCAATGATCCTGCAGACATAAAAAGGGCCAGTGCCAGTGCAGTGAATGTAAAACGGGTCGTCATCTCTATTCCTTTTCTGCTGCGGTTATTGCAGCGGTCGTAATACCTGGAAAGCATCCTGTAGGCGTGCAAGTGCCTTTGTATTGGCTTCTTTTTGTTCTTGCACAAAAATTGCGGGTACGCCCATTTTCTGGTACAGCCCGTCTGGCATATTGGCTTTATAGCGGTAAATATCAGCCAGTTTCAACAGACGTTCATATCCGGAGCGCGCGTTGCGGCGGCGTTGGTCCGGTGTCAGGTTGGGCAGGTTCAAACTTTTCATCACAAGGTCGATTTGCTTTTTCACCATCAGTTCCGCAGACAGCATGCCGTCCACCCGTACCTGTGGTGAGGAACCTAGCGAATAAGCCTTGGGCGATACTTTGACGTTGGCTTCCATCTCCGGCGTCATCCTGGCAATTTCCAGACGCACACCGTGGCCAGCCGCCAGTTGTTCCAGCTGTTCGGGAGAGGTAATGGGTTGATAGCGTGACGCGCCCGGGCGCGGGGTCATCTCTACCACGCGGGGCGGTGTGAATTTATAGGCAGGCTTGCCGGGGTCTTTGGTCACAATGGTTGTATTCTGTTTGGGCGGAATAGGTGTTTGCTCCGGCTGCTGTGCTGTCGCACGCGGCGGTGGCTTGGCTACCTTGCCGGGGACAAGGCCTTCATAGCCCGGTGCTTCGGCAGGGTTTTGGCGTGTGGCCCCCTTTGGCGAAAAAAGCCCATCGTAGCCAACGGGTGGTTTTTTGGCATCGTCCCGTTTGTTTTTGGAAGGGGGGGCTGCAAAAAGCCCGTCATAGCCTTGCGCCATAGCATGGCTGACAAGTGGCAGGCTGAGGCCCGCGCTGATCAGCACGGTAGCGGCCCATAGGGGGTAAGAAACAAGCGGTTTCACGAGATCCCGTCTCCTTGCGCTAAATATCGACTAACAGACCATAAATTGGCGGATCCGCTCTTTTGATCAACGCCTGGAATTTACGCTCCAAATCATCTCTATTGTATCATAACTTGTTTAAAAAGAACGGCAATCGCCTGATTCTAGCCATAACTCCCTGAAAGACTTAAAAAAATGTCCAAAGACCCTTTATCGCTGCCCTTGGCCCGTTTGCTGAGTCTCTATCAGGCGCGCAAATTGTCCCCTGTTGCGGTGACAAAGGCTGCTTTGGCGCGTGCGGCTTTGCTGAACCCTGCTTTGAACGCCTTTTGCCTGCTGGACGCAAAAGCCGCCCTGCAACAGGCCCGCGCTGCCGAAAAGCGCTGGCAGGCTGGAAAGCCTAAGGGCGCGCTGGATGGTGTGCCCGTGACCATCAAGGATTGGTTTCATGTCAAAGGCTGGCCGACCCGTTTCGGCGCAGCCCTGTCCGATGATACCCCGCAAAAA
>JBGTNC010000070.1:0-9963 GCA_041743265.1 Alphaproteobacteria bacterium
CGGCCACGGGTGGAGACGATTTCACCTTTATCAAGGAAAGCATCCGATACCATGATGGCTTGATCCAGCAAGCCGCCGGGGTTATTACGGAGATCCAGCACATAGCCGATCAACTTGCCGCCAGCTTCTTTTTCAAGATCGCTGAATGCTTTTTTCAAGCCCGGATATGTTTGGGAATTGAAGGCAGACATACGGATATAACCGACATTGCCGTTTTCGATACGCGATTTGACGGAGCGGATCTGGATTGTGTCGCGGATCAGCTTGATTTTCAAAGGTTCGGAGGCGCCGGGGCGTACGATGGTCAGCACAACTTCGCTGCCCACGCGGCCGCGCATTTTATCTACGGCTTCGTTCAGGGACAGGCCCATCACTTGTGTACCGTCAATTTCAACAATCAGGTCACCCGATTGCATACCGGCGCGCGATGCCGGCGTGTCATCAATGGGGGATACAACTTTAACAACGCCGTTTTCCATGGTGATTTCAATACCCAACCCGCCGAATTCGCCACGGTTCTGGATGGACATGGAGCGTGTTTCTTCCGCTGACATGTAATTGGAATGGGGGTCGAGGTTCGACAGCATGCCGTTCAGCGCATATTCAATCAGCTTTTTATCTTCAACCGGCTCTACGTAATTCAAGCGAACCTGCTCAAACACATCGCCAAAGAGTGTCAGGGCGCGATATGTTTCGGTCGGTGTGGATGAAACACCTGCGGTGCGTTTGCCGGGTGCGGCAATGACTGTCCAGGATGTTGTCAGGGCGACAACAATTGCAAGGGTGCTACCGGCGGCGATGAGTTTTTTCTTCATAGTCATGGTCAGCTTTTGTCCTGTTTGCGTTGAGCGATCAGTATTTTTTGTGGATTAACGGGCGCACCGTTATGGCGGAGTTCGTAATAGACGGGATGGTTTTCAGCTTCTGTTTCGGCGACGATGCCAACGGGTTCGCCAGCGGCAAGAGATGCGCCAACAACCGTATCCACGCGGCCAAGGCCGGAGATAAGGCTATGATACCCCTCCGGATGTTCGATAATCAAGATATGCTTGTATTTCCGAAACGGGCCTGCAAAGCGGACTTTACCAGCAAGCGGCGTGCTAACACCGGCGCCACTGCGGGCGTTATAGGTAATGCCTTTGCTGGCGGCGCCCAAATCATCTGTGCCGCCAAACGATGTGCGGATGGTGCCAGATACGGGCGCGGCAAGGCCGCTGGGGGCCGTCTTGTCGGCATTGGCCGTGCGGGCGGGTTTTGCAACGGGCAGGTTAATCTTTTCAACCAGATCATCCAGTGTTTTGGCTTCTTTGGTCAGGCGTGCGACTTCGGCTTTTTGCTTGCTGCGCTCGGCTTCTGTTTGGTGATACAGCGCTTTGCGTTTTTCAAGGGCGCTTGCTAGTTCTTTTTCCTGCGCATGAATACGGGAAAGGGCGCGGGATTTGTCGGATTGTTGTTCGGCAATATCTGCTTCGAGCTTTCCTATCTGGTCAAGCTGGTCGCGTAACAGTGCGGATTTTGCATGCAGGGCAGGGATCATGGATTTCATCACCAGTGCGGCACGGGCGGCATCCAGCGGTGCATTTTCAACCAGCATAGTGGGGGTGGATGTGCGGTTAAAGCGTTGCGCTGCGGTGACAAGGCCCCCCATGCGACCATGTTCATCGTAAAGTTTTGCTGCAAGTTTACGCTTTTGTGTCTTGAGAGATTTGAGTTTTTCGGAGGTATCTGCCAGAGAGTCTTCTGTGTGGCGCATATCTTTTGCCATCGAAACCAGTTTGTCTTTGAGCTGGTCTACTTCCGTTTGCAATGTCTCTGACTGCTTTTCAAGTTCTACTTGCGCGGCCTGTGTTTTGGAAATTTCTGTGCTGATGGTTTTTTTGTCGCGGGCTTCTGCGGCATAGGATGTGGCGCTGCTGATGCCCAGCAGGCAGAGAGTGGCCGTTACGGCAAAAAAGACATTTGATCTGCGCAGCATGTCAGGCCCTGTGATACGGGTGCCCTGCAATAATTTGCTGGGCACGATAAATCTGCTCTAACAGCATAACCCGAACCAGCATATGGGGCCACGTTTGTTTACCGAAGGAGAGCAGAATTTTTGCTTTTTCCCGCACGGTGTTATCGAAACCATCTGCGCCACCGATCAGGAAAATCAATTCGTTACCGGGTGCTTGGTCACGCCAGTTTTCTATTTTATGGGCAAAGTCTGGGCTGGTGAAGGTTTGTCCGCGTTCATCCAGTGCAATCACAAAAGCCTGATCGGGGATGTGTTTTAAAATCAGTGGCGCTTCAATGGCGGAGGTAGCCGCTTTCGGGCTATCAATTTCCTCGATCTTCACAGGCCATGTCGTGCGCTTGACGTATTCATCGCAAAGGTCGCGCATCGGCGATGCCTTTAATCGGCCCACGGTAATGAGTTTGATTTTCATGATTATTCAGGTCTTTGGGTTTATCTCTTAACCTGATTTATAAAGCGTATAATCGGTTGTGGAGAAATCTGCGGCCCAAAGTTTTTCGAGGTTATAGAAACTACGCACTTCAGGGCGGAACAAATGCACAATCACATCGCCTGCATCCACAATCACCCAGTCGCCTGTACCGGCGCCTTCAAGTCTTGCTGTAATGCCTGCCTTGCCAAGTTTCTCTTTGATGTGCTCCGCCATAGCGGTCACCTGACGGGAGGATGTACCTGTGACAATAACCATATAATCTGCAATAGCTGTTTTGCCGGCAAGATTAATGGAAACAATGTCTTCGCCTTTTTCCTGATCAAGCGCTTTCATAATCAAATCGTACATCGCATGTCCGCTGCCTTCTTTTTTTGCAGCAGATTTTGCAGCGGGCTTGGCCGCAGCTTTATCAACGGGCTTGGCCACGGCTTTTTCAGCAGGCTTGCTCACGGGCTTGGCGGCTGTTTTTTTAACCGCAGGTTTTGCGGTTGTTTTGGCAGCGGGCTTTGCCGTCGATTTTGCAGCTGTTTTTGCGGCAGGCTTTACGGTTTTCTTAACCGCGGCTTTTGCGTGTTTCTTCGCGGCAGGTTTTGCGGCGGGTTTTTTCGGTGTCGGTGCGATGGCGGCCTCCTATGGGCATCAATAAAAAACGCAAGCGTTTAACAAACGGCTTGCGATATCAGCGGTTCCAGAAATGTATTTTTACGGGACAAATCCTAAAATATCTCCGGTCGTTTAAACCTGCCTTTATTATACCGTTATTGCATGGGTCGGGCAAGAGTTGCGGAAAATGCTGAAATAACACTACTTTTTGGGCTTTTTCGCAGCCCGCAGGGCCGTGGCCGAGAGATGATTGAGCGGAATGTGCAGAATCGTCCAGGCAGGCGCGGAGCGGTTTTTGAGCGTGGCTGCCGCATTTTCTGGCACCAGACACAGCCGGAAACGGTCAACAGCGGGCGCTGATTTCAAGCTATTGCCTTCGGGCGGGCGGTCCAGCACGCAAATGGGTACGCTTTTAAAAATGCTTTCCCAATCTTGCCAGCGGTGGATTTGTTGCAGGTTATCTGTGCCCATCAGCCAGACAAAATTTGTTTGCGGGTAAAGTGCTTGCAAGCGCGCAAGTGTATCGGCGGTATAGCGTGTGTTTAAATGTTGTTCGATATCTGTCGGCACAATTTGCGGATGACGGCTGACATCGCGCGCGCTTTGCAGACGCGTAGCTAGCGGGGCCATGTCCTTGGTGGACTTTAGCGGGTTTTGCGGGCTGACCATCCACCACACGGCATCCAGTTGTAAATGCTTTAGCGCCATCAGGCTGATGTGCCGATGGCCGTCGTGCGCCGGATTAAACGATCCACCCAAAAGGCCGACGCTGCGTCCGGCCCAGAGCGCACCGGAAGAAGGTGTGGGGCTTGCGTACATCCGGTCTTAATCCTCCGCCAGCGAGACGAGTGTTGTATTGCCGCCCGATGCTGTGGTGTTGATGCTGACGCAACGCTCTGTTGCAAAACGCGGCAGGTAATGCGGACCGCCCGCCTTGGGGCCGGTACCGGAAAGACCTTGCCCGCCAAAAGGCTGCACGCCCACCACCGCACCGATCATGGAGCGGTTGACGTAGCAATTGCCGACCGTAACGCGCTGGCAAAGCGTTTGCATGGTGTGGTCAATGCGGGTATGCACGCCGAAGGTAAGGCCATAGCCTGTGGCATTAATTTGTTGGATAACTTTGTCGATATCATCGCCCTTGAAGCGGATGATATGCAGTACGGGGCCAAAAATCTCACGGTTGAGTTGCGACATGGATTTAATTTCAAAGGCGCGTGGCGCAAAGAAGGTGCCATGAGTTGTGTCATCTGACGCGGGCACTTCGGCTACCAGTTTTGCATCTGCTTTCATACGGGCGGCGTGGTCTTGCAGAATTTGCAGCGCTTCTTTGTCAATCACAGGGCCGATGTCGGTGGAGAGTTTTAGCGGGTCACCCATCGTCAATTCACGGCACGCACCTGCTAACATCTCGATCACTTTATCGGCAATGCCATCTTGCACAAACAAAATGCGCAGGGCCGAACAGCGTTGCCCTGCAGAGCGGAAGGCGCTGGTGATCACATCATCTACAATTTGTTCGGGCAGGGCGGTTGAATCTGCAATCATCACATTCTGTCCGCCGGTTTCAGCGATGAGCGGCACAATAGCGCCTGTGCGCGCAGCCAAGCTGCGGTTGATGAGTTGTGCAACTTCGGTAGAGCCTGTAAAGCAAACTCCCGCGATGCGTGGATCCGGCACTAGGTATTTCCCCGTCATCTCGCCTGTGGCGGGGAGAAGGGTGATCACGTTTTTCGGGATGCCAGCTTTGATGAGCAGCTCAACCGTTTTCATGGCAATCAGGCTGGTTTGCTCAGCCGGTTTCGCAATAACGGTATTGCCCGCCATAAGGGCTGCGCTGATTTGGCCGATAAAAATCGCCAGCGGAAAATTCCACGGGCTGATGCACAAGAAAACGCCACGGCCTTCCATTTGCAAGCTGTTGGATTCACCTGTGGGGCCGGGCAGTATAACGGGTGCGCCGAAATGCTTTTCACCTTCGGCGGCGTAGTATCTGCAAAAATCGACAGCTTCGCGGATTTCGGCGACAGTATCGGGCAGTGTTTTTCCGGCTTCTCTTACGCACAGCGCCATCAGCTCTGCTTCATTTTCTTCCATCAAATCCGCCATTTTGCGCAAGGCAGCGGCACGGGTGCCTGCGGGCGTGTTTTTCCATGCAGGGAAGGCTTCATGCGCGGTATTGAGGCCAAGGGCGATGTCTTCTTTGGTCGCAAACGTCACGCTGCCTACATCTCGGCGGTTATCGGCTGGGTCGGACACCGTTTGCACAGAACCTAATTTATTGACGCCGTTGATAACGGGCGCTGCAATCCATGTGCGTTTGGAAAACTTTTCAACATCGGCCAGTAATGGCGCGCTGGCATGGCCATTGGCAAATTCAATGCCTTTCGCATTCTTGCGGGCAGGGCCGTAGACATCGGCGGGCAACGGAATTTTCGGGTGCGGTTTTTGGTCGAGCTTTGCGATGTAATCGACAGGGTCTTGCAACATTTCGTCGATCGGCACGGAGTCATCTTGCAAGCGGTTTACAAAATTTGTATTCGCGCCGTTTTCCAACAGGCGGCGGACAAGATAGGGCAGCAAATCTTGATGGCTGCCCACGGGGGCGTAAATACGGCAAGGGTATTTTCCCGCGTCTTTGCCTGTGATCTGGTGATACAGCGGCTCCCCCATGCCATGCAGGCGTTGGAATTCAAAGCCTGTCTGGTCATTGCCCGCCAGTGTCATTAGCGTGGCCACGGTATAGGCATTATGTGTGGCAAACATGGGGTAGAATAAATCGCGCCGCGCCAGCAGCTTGGCGGCATTGGCGATATAAGATACATCGGTAGCATTCTTCCGTGTGAAGACGGGGTAGCCCGGTAGGCCATTGACCTGCGCGTATTTGATTTCGCTATCCCAATAAGCGCCTTTGACCAAGCGTACCATCATCCGCTGGCCTTGCTCTTCGCAAAGGGCTGTCAAAAAATCAATCACACGGGTGCAGCGTTTTTGGTAGGACTGGATAGCAAGCCCAAAACCTTCATAGCCTTTGAGTGATGGGTCACGAAACACATTCTCGATAATCTCCAGCGAGATTTCCAGACGGTTTGCTTCCTCCGCATCTACGGTCAGGCCGATGTTATATTCTTTGCACAGCTGCGCCAGTTTCAAAACTTTGGCGGTCAGGGCAGGTACACAAAGATCGCACTTGGCGTATTCATAGCGCGGATAGATGGCGGAAAGTTTCACGGAAATGCCGGGCGCATCGGCAATATCGCGGCCAGCTGCTGCTTTCCCAATCGCATGAATGGCATTTTCGTAGCTGGCGTAATAACGCGCGGCATCATCTGCGGTGCGTGCCCCTTCGCCCAGCATGTCGTAGGAATGACGGTAGCCTGTTTTTTCATCTTCCTTGGCGCGTTTCAGTGCTTCGGCAATTGTGCGGCCCATTACGAATTGCTGGCCCATAATTTTCATGGCGTGCAACATGGCTTGGCGCACGACGGGTTCACCTACGCGGGATACAAGGCGGCCAGCAATGGCCGAGGCACTCATGGCTTTTTCTTCCTGCACATCGGCAATCACTTTGCCGGTCAGCATCAGGGCCCAAGTGGAGGCATTGACGAAAAGGTCTTCGGTTTTGCCAAGGTGTTGGTCCCAATCCGCGCTGCCGATTTTATCGCGGATCATTTGGTCCGCCGTTTCACTATCAGGGATGCGCAGCAGCGCTTCGGCCAGACACATCAGGGCAATGCCTTCGCGTGTGGTCAGGCCAAATTCGTTCAAGAAACGATCCACCCCGCCAAAGCGGCGGCGATTGTCGCGCACAGTCTGGATCAGTTTACGGGCGGTTCCGCGGATGGTGTTTTTTTGCAAGGAATCCAGCGTGATCAGCCGCAGGTGTTCGGCAACAGAGGCATTTTCATCCAGATGATAGGCCTCGTTCAGGCGGGCTTTCATCTCTTCGGTGGCTCCGGCGGTTTTCACAGCTTGTTTCATGACGCGAACGTCCCCTTGGTGTTATATGGCGTGATGCACTGAATTTAGCCTTTTTGGGGACGCTTTGCATGGGGGAAAATGTATTTTAAATCAGTAACTTGGTTTATTTTTAACATAACTTTTTATCCTGTGTTAAAATGTATGTATTGTTTTCAATATGGGGTACGTCGCGTCTATGGCTGAAACATCAAAGTTTTTTGAATTCAGGGATACCAGCGACGGGCAGTCACCCGGCATGCAAGAGGCGCTTGAGACCTTCACCAAATACGGCCCCGTACCGATGGAGCCGCCACCGCCACCACAGGAGCCAGAGCAGACAAAGTTGCAAGGCTTTGTGCAAAAGCTGCAAAATGTTTTGAAAAGCGAGTGGTATAACCTTCAAAATCAATATTATCTGACCAAAGAAGCCGTCAGGATAACGGCCAAGGATCCAGCGGTATTGGCCACCGCTTTGCCATTCGTGGAAAAGCTGCAAATGGAGCGTACGCTGGACACGCTGTCCAAAGTACCTGAAGGCGCAGACCTTGTCGCAATAGCAAAAGAAACTCGCACCAGAATTGCGAGCAATTTTGGCAGGTTGGGGGCAAGCTACGGTAAGGGATTTTTTGTTACGCCGGATATTTATGACGATACACGCCCGTCTGTAGAAATTCAGGGATTTAGCGATAAAAGTATGCGCGCGGGGCTCATGATTCATGAACTGCAGCATTTAAATCAGGATAAAGCCGGTGTGCTTGATCTGGCGGCAGATGTATCCCCAGTGGAGCGCGTCTGGTATAACCGCGTGACCGAGGCGGATGCACATGCCACTGCCGTGGATATTGCCTATAAACTGAAAATGATTGGCGAAGAAGGCGGGTGGGATTATCTGCGTAGCAAGCACGACACGCTTTCCGGTGGTTCTATTGCGGCGGCTTATGAAGCGGCCGCTAAAAAAGATCCTGATTCCATATACGATGGCCGCGCCAAACGCGAAGCCTATGATGAATGGTTCAAGGCAGAGATGCCGTCCGGCGTGAAAGAAGATTTGTCTGTAAACTACAATAGTCAGGGCGTTCGCAAAGCAGGTATTGGGGTTGATAACATGCTCAATTCAGGGCGCGATAAAAATTTCGCACCTTTGTTGCGACAGGACATTGAAAAACTGGGGGATTTATCGCCCGTGAATTACATGAAGCTGCCGGGGTATAAACCGATTGATGATCCCAGTTACCGCAAGGCGAACTGGAGCGATTTTCAGGCAGGTTATCTGAGCGCGCAGCAGAAGAAATACCAGACGGAAATGGACCGGACAAAGGTCAATGAGACCCTCGTACAGACAGCCGCAAAAACGGCCGTTAAGACGGGTCGTCCGAAGGTATAAACTTACCATAAACTTGACGATTCCCGCTTAATCGGCTACTGTTTTTCCAACACCCCGTTGGAAAAGAAAGCAGGCCTGTGATGGCAAAAGAATCTATCTCGATCCGTGAGGTTAAATCCGAATTTGAAACGATCTTGAACGATAACGCCAAGGCGGTATCGCAGTTGCAAGAGGCGTTGAAATCTATCGAGACAGATAAATCCAACGTGCAGGAAATTTACACCCGCGCACTCGACCGCTTTGTAGGGGATATTCTACACCCGCTGGACAAGGCCGCCTTGAAAACCCTGTCATCGCTGACAACGGATAAGCGCGATTTTGAAGCGCAATATAATCAGGCACGGCAAGACAGCAGTACGGCCGATATGCGTCTGAATGGCTTGGTGGCAACCCATGGCAGTGTTGCGCAAATGAACAAAACAGTGGTTGCGCTGAATGCAGTCACAGAAACACTCACGCGGGAAACGAAAGTTGCGCGGGATCATATCTTGTTTTACGAGAAAAATTTAGCGCCGGTTGATGACTTCAATAAACAAGCTGCCGCAGCAGGTAAGGCCGAATTAAAGGAAGGTGGTATTGATTACTTTTCTTCTAAAAAAGGTTTTGCTCATGTCTGGGCTTTTGTTTTTGACAGCCATTACCGCCAAGGCCGTAGCTTGATCAAATCGCTGGATGACGCGAATACGATTGTATCCCTGCAGGCCTCCTTGCAAACAGAACAAGGTGTTTTGGCTGAAAAGAAAGCCCGCCATGCGCAAGCGGAAGAAAAACAGGTCGCGGCAGAGGCTGTGTTGCAAGACATGGAAAAAACCGAAAGCCGCGTTGTTTCAGATCCAGATATTCGCCAACAAATAAAGGCTGATATTTTGCAGCAGTTTGAAAGCGCATCATACTTCGGCGCGGTGGCGGCAAAGATGAAAGACAGTTTCCCGCAGATTGTGCTGGAAAACCGTGCCAAGCTGGAACACCTCGGCACCTTAAGTGCGGGCGGTAAGAAAACGCTGGGCGTTGTATCAGATGCGAATAACAAGCTGGATAAACACCTACCCAAACTGCGCAAAGCAATCAGCCGTGGTGGCGGGTATAAGAAGATGAGCATTGATATGTCGAGCATCAAGGCGGGGTTTAAACCGCTGCAAGTGGGTGTGCGCAAACAAGCCGTGCAGTTAAAGCAGCGCAGCGCAACGGTGCGTAAAACCAGCTATGCCCCGCGTATCGCCGCTGCGCCGCAACAGGGTAGTGCGGCAGCATCCGGCAGTTTTACGCCGTTAGATGCGATGATGGCTTTTATTATCTATGACAGCCTGACCGATGTCGGGATGGCCGATCTGGGTGGCAGCTTTAACGATGCCGTGGACGGCTTGGATGCCGCGGGCAGTGTTGATGTGGCAGGGCTTGATGCTGTAGATATGGCATCGGTTGATGTATCCGTGCCAGACATCTCAGTGCCAGATATTTCGGTGCCGGATATCAGTATTGATGTTGGTGGCGGCGGGTTTGATTTTGGTGGTGGTGGTGGTGATTTCGGTGGGTTCTAATCCGCATATCGATCACACATAAAAAAACGCC
>JBGTNC010000071.1:0-2590 GCA_041743265.1 Alphaproteobacteria bacterium
AACCAATGCGCCCGCCAACAATCCCACAACAGCAGCATTGAGACCCGCCAGTATGGGGGCTGCTGATTTAAACGCCGCTAAACGCTGCCAGAAATGCAAGCCCGCCACCGCCAAGAGCAATCCGGGTAAGAAAACAAACAGCAATGCCAGCACCGCCCCCGTAACCGCTGCAGTAGGCATCACCGCCGCACCAAGCCCTGCCGCGATGGTAAAAAGCGGGCCCGGCACGGCCTGCGCCGCACCATACAGCGCCATGAATTGTTCCGATGGCAGGGCACCCTGCAGCGTGTCGTACAGCAACGGCAACACAACATGCCCACCACCAAAAACCAACGCCCCTGCGCGGTAGAAAGCATCTGCTGTAAAGAAAACTTCGCTTTGGAGAGCAATAGCAGCCGCCAAAGGCAAAGCCACCAGCAACAACAGAAAAACCATCAGAGCCCGCGCGGCAACTTTTGCGCTGATATCACAAGGTAGCGAAAATGCTGGCAAAGATGATGTGCGACAAAGCAATAAACCCGCCACCGCACCAAAAGACAGCACGGCCAGCTGTATATATATTCCGCCGAACATCACACAGATGACAAAGACGATACAGGCGATCAGCCTTCTCTGCCAATCGGGGCAAAGTTTGGGTGCCATGTTCCAAACCGCTTGCGCGACAATCACGCCAGCCACAAGTTTAAGCCCGTGCAGCAGTGCGGATTGCCCTGCCAGCTGTGGCAAAAATATCGCCGCAAAAAATAACAGCAGCGCGGAGGGAAGGGTAAAGCCAAGCCACGACAAACAGGCGCCCGAGAAACCAGCACGCATCCACCCAACCAGAAAGTTCACCTGACTGCTGGCGGGCCCTGGCAAAACCTGACAGAG
Source organism: Alphaproteobacteria bacterium (assembly GCA_041743265.1). Classification (GTDB taxonomy): domain Bacteria; phylum Pseudomonadota; class Alphaproteobacteria; order Micavibrionales; family UBA2020; genus UBA2020. The sequence continues at coordinate 871 of JBGTNC010000071.1, forward strand.
ACCAACAAGGCCCGCATAGGCTTCTGCTGTTAGCCAACCGCGCTTTTGTACAAAAGCATGTTCGAAATATCCAAGGTGCGCCACAGGGCCGCCGAAGGACGTCAACCCCAACCGCAAAGACACCAGAAAACATTCCAGCGCGGAAGAGCGAGGGGGAGTATCCGTGTTCGACATGGTCATTTTATGCAGGCTGGCCGTGGCGTTGCAACGAACCCGCCCTGCCCAATGCCAGCAAGACTTGCTGCACAATATGGCCAGCGCTCAAACCCGCTTGTTCGTATTGTTTTTGCGGATTGTCGTGATCGATATAGCTATCCGGCAAAACCATCGGGCGGATACGAAGGCCTTTATCCAGCAAACCTGCCTGCGCCAATTCTTGCATCACGAAGCTGCCGAAGCCGCCGACACTGCCTTCTTCTACGGTAATCATGACTTCATGGTCACGCGCCAGACGATGCGTCAAATCACGGTCTAGTGGTTTGGCGAAACGTGCGTCTGCAACTGTTGCTGACAAACCCATGGCAGATAACTGTTCTGCCGCCAGCAAACATTCGGCAAGCCTTGTGCCATAGCTGAACAGCGCTATGGTATTACCTTCACGCAGTACGCGACCACGGCCAATCTCTAGAATTTCCGCAGGGCCCGTCATATCAAGGCCCACACCTTCGCCGCGCGGGAAGCGCACGCCAGACGGGCCTTCATCATAGGCCGCCATGGTGGCGACCATGTTTTTAAGCTCGATCTCGTCCGCTGCTGCCATCAAAACCATATTGGGCAAGCAGCCCATATAGGCGATATCGAAGGTACCCGCATGTGTAGCACCATCTGCGCCCACCAACCCTGCGCGGTCCATCGCGAAGCGCACGGGCAGGTTTTGCAAGGCAACGTCATGCACGACTTGGTCATACCCACGTTGCAAGAACGTGGAATAGATGCTGCAAAACGGCTTATAGCCTTCTGTTGCAAGGCCTGCGGCGAATGTGACCGCGTGCTGTTCGGCAATACCGACATCAAAACAACGGTCAGGAAATTCCTTGGCGAAAAGATCAAGCCCCGTACCGGACGGCATGGCGGCAGTGATGGCCACAATTTTATCATCATGACGGGCGGCTTCAATCAAACCATCCGCAAAGACGCGCGTGTAGCTGGGGGCATTGGCTTTGGGTTTACTTTGCGCACCAGTGACCACGTCAAACTTTGCAACACCGTGCATTTTATCGGCAGCTGTTTCGGCGGGCGCATAGCCACGACCTTTTTGTGTAACAACGTGTACAAGAATGGGGCCTTCGTAAATTGAATCCCGCACGTTTTCCAGCACTGGCAAAAGATGATCCAGATTGTGACCATCAATCGGGCCGACATAGTAAAAGCCCAGCTCTTCAAACAACGTACCGCCTGTGACCATGCCGCGCGCATAGCCCTCTGCCTTGGCCGCTGCTCTTTTCAACGGTGCTGGTAATTTGCCTGTAATTTTTTTGCCAATTTCGCGGAAACCCAAATAAGGCCGCGATGAAATAAGCCTTGATAGATAAGCGCTCATGGCCCCTACAGGAGGTGCGATCGACATATCATTGTCATTCAAAACAACCACCAGTTTGCTTTTCATGCTGCCTGCGTTGTTCATGGCCTCATAAGCCATGCCGGCGCTCATCGCACCATCGCCGATCACACAGATCACGCGGTTATCACGTCCATCAAAACCGGAAGCCACGGCCATGCC
>JBGTNC010000072.1:0-5374 GCA_041743265.1 Alphaproteobacteria bacterium
GGTGTGGATATTGTGGCCCCGTCCGACATGATGGACCATCGCATTGCCGCCATCCGCGATACGCTGGATGCAAACGGTTTTGTAAATACCGGCATCATGTCCTATGCCGCCAAATATGCCTCCGCCTTTTACGGCCCCTTCCGCGATGCGGTGAATTCGGGCGGGCTGCTGAAAGGTGATAAAAAAACCTATCAAATGGACCCTGCCAATAGTGCAGAAGCCCTGCGCGAAGTGGCGATGGATATTGAAGAAGGTGCGGATATGATCATGGTCAAGCCAGGCCTTCCGTATCTTGACATCATCCACCGCGTCAAAGAAGCCTTTGGCATGCCGACCTTTGCCTATCACGTCAGCGGTGAATACGCGATGATGAAAGCCGCCGCACAAAATGGCTGGCTGGATTACGAGAAAACACTCATGGAAACCATGATGGCCTTTAAACGTGCCGGCTGCGACGGCATTTTGACCTATGCTGCCTGTGACGTTGCCAAAATTTTGAAAAAATAAGTACCGCGATCAGATCGGCGGCAATTTGCCACCCTGCGTCAGCACATCATGCGCGACATAAGACAAAGCAATGGTGATGAGGTAAATAAAGACCGTCATCCATAGCGTGTCTTTAGGCGTCCATGTCTGATTGAGGTGGGACATTTTGTCTTTGCGTTTGCGCACATCGTAATTCCAGTTACAGCTTTCCGCCTTCCAGAAAGCAAACAACAGCAAGACCAGATTTAAAATGGCCAGTCCTTGCCACGGCACCGCGATAAACAGCGCAGGGATGCGTCCAATCGTCAAATAACCCGCCCATGGCGCGCATTGCCAGACAACCATCCCGATGGTCGAGACCAAACACAGGTTAGCCCAGAAACGTAAATTGACATCTTCCGGCGTCAACGTTGAGGGTTGCTTGATACGCAAAAACGTACGGTGCATCTGGAACAGTACAAAACTACCCGCCACCAAAAACAAGAGCGCGCCAAACTCCAGCATTTTTTGCCAAGTCTTATTGCACCCTTTTTGGCCGAGCTGCTCGCCAATACTGCACAGGAAATTATCGCTGACCATACGCACATCAAAAATACAAATTTTAATGAGCGCCAGAAACATCATGATGAAAGCTGCTGTGCGCAAGCCTTGACGCGCACCGCGCACTCCGCGTTTTAAAACAAACAAAGAGGCAATTAAAAATACAGGTGCCGATGCAAAATAAAGCAATTTTGCAAAGTCGACACAATAAAACCAGCAAAGCATCATCATGGGAGTAAGGCCCCTTTGCCTAAACAATAGACGTAATTATGCACCAAACGATAATGGTTTGTCATTTTTTCTGTGACTTTACTTTTTAAACGCGCACGGGCAGGATAGAGGCATACCTTCGAAACAACGCCGATTACATAAGTGCATGCAGCAAGATAACAAACTGACGGTTGATATTATCGGCTACGACAGTGGCTGGGGCAGCGCCGATTACGGCTGCGAAGATGGCCCCTTACGTCTTGGCTATGATCAACTGATTCAAAAACTCGTGGCATGTGATGTCAAAACCAATTGGCACGCGCCGCTTGGTTTAAAACACCTTGGTAATCACGAAGAACTCACCACCAAAGAACACACGCTGCCCGTGCTGACCGAAGGTTTAAACCGTTTGGCACAACGTGTTGCCGCCTCTAGCGACAACGGTCATATCCCGCTTGTCATCGGTGGCGATCACGCCGCCGCGATGGGTACATGGCCGGGTATTGTCAGCGCACATAATGCGGCAGGTGCTTTTGGCCTTATCTGGCTGGATGCGCATCTGGACGCACATACCTATGAAACATCTGCGCAAGGAAAATGGGGCGGCTGGTGGCATGGCCAGCCTATTGCCGCGCTGACCGGACACGGCCTGCCCGCGCTCACATCCATCTGCGGCACAACGCCCAAATTATCGCCTGCACATATCAGCATCATCGGCCCGCATAGCTTTGAGCCTGCGGAAGACGCTTTTGTGAAAAAGCATAATATTCGCGTCTATCACCTCGATGAAGTTGAAAAACGGGGTTTTGCCGCCGTTTTTGCCGAAGCACTGGCCCGCGCCACCACGGATACACAAGGGTTCGGCCTGAGTATTGATCTCGACGGATTTGGCCCGGATGATGCGCCAGGTGTCGCCACACGTGAAAAACGTGGGTTTAGCGCAGCAGAAGTACTCCCCGCCCTTAAAGGCATCGCGCGCCATAAAAACTTCTGCGCCCTCGAAATTGTGGAATATAACCCGCATAAAGACCCAGATGGCCGTACAGGCCGCCTGATCCTCGATCTGGTTCAGCAGTCTTTCGTAAAACCCTGATACTTAATTGAAAATTAAGGAAATCTATACCATACTAAGGGTCCGGGAGAGGAATTCTCGGGACCCGCTTTTCCGGGGCGCGCTTTCGTTTCGCCCCTTGATGTCAACGAGTGCAAGGACTGCACATGCTGAAGATCTTAGGCCATATCGGTGTTATCGTCGCCACACTTGGTGGCTACATGGCTATGGGCGGTCACTTGGCCGTCCTCAATCAGCCATTTGAACTTGTGATCATTTTCGGTTCAGGCGTTGCGGCCTTCGTCGTCGCCAACTCCACGCATGTTTTGAAATCTTGCAAAACAGACATGATGGCGATTTACAAAAAAGACAAATACGGCAAGCAAGAATATCTAGAACTTTTCAGCATGCTCTATCTGGTTTTCCGCACCGCCCGCTCCAAAGGCTGGCTGGCACTGGAACAGCACATTGAAAACCCGCACGATAGCGACATTTTCAAAAAGTTTCCCAGCTTCTATGACGATCATCACGCGGTTACTTTCTTGTGTGACTATCTCCGTCTGATTTCGCTGGGTGCCGAGAAGCCTTATGAAGTCGAAGCCCTGATGGATCAGGAAATCGAAACGCAACGTGAAGGCCGCAACCATTCATCCCACGCCATTCAAACAATGGCCGATGGCCTGCCCGCACTGGGTATCGTGGCCGCCGTTCTGGGGGTGATCAAGACCATGGGCGCGATCAGCGAGCCGCCGGAAGTTTTGGGCCGCCTGATTGGTGGTGCGCTGGTGGGTACATTTTTGGGCGTTTGGCTGTCTTACGGCTTCGTAGCCCCCATTGCCAGCGCGATCAAAGAACGCAACGACACAGAGATTAAATATTATCTGTGCATGAAAACATCTATCCTTGCCTTCTTGCAAGGTGCCGCACCGCAGGTGGCCATTGAATTTGGTCGCAAGATTTTGATGCACGACGTGCAGCCGACGTTTATCGAGGTGGAAGAAGCGACACAGAACGTCACCACCTCCTGACAAAGGACCCCTCGTGGCGAAAGACAACAACGACGATAAAAGACCTATTATCATTATTAAGAAGGTCAAAAAAGTAGAAGGCGGCCACCACGGTGGCGCCTGGAAAGTCGCCTATGCGGATTTCGTGACCGCCATGATGGCGTTCTTTTTGTTGCTCTGGCTGCTGAACGTTACAACAGACGAACAAAAAGATATGATCTCCTCCTACTTCGCGCCGGCAGATCCGCGCATTTCTGAATCCACCAGCGGTGCGGGCGGCGTCATGGGTGGGCAGACCATGTCCGAAGACGGCGCGATGACAAACGATAAAACGCCCGTCGCGGCCCCCAATGACCCCGCCGCCGGTACAGGTTCCGAAAGTGGCGACAACGGCGATAAAAGCAAATTTACCGATGAAGAACTCAGCCAAGAACTGGAACGCCGCGACCAAAAAGCCTTTCGCGAAACCGAAGACAAGCTGCGCCAAGCCATGGCCGAAGTACCAGAGTTAAAAGAACTCGCACAAAACCTGTTGGTCGATAACACGCCCGAAGGACTGCGTATCCAGATTGTGGACCAAGAAGGCAAACCGATGTTTGAAAGCGGTAGCGCCCGCCCCTTGCCGCCCGCACGCAAACTGCTGCAAGTGGTGACGCAAGTTGTCAAAGACCTACCCAATAAACTCTCCGTGCGCGGCCATACGGATTCAAAACCTTACGGACTTGCCTCCAATTACACCAACTGGGAATTATCGTCAGACCGCGCCAATGCCAGCCGCCGCGTGATGCTGGAAAGCCATCTGGAAGCCACACGTATCAATAACGTGCAGGGCAAAGCCGACCGCGAGCATCTGGTACCAACAGAACCTGAATCCGCACGCAACCGCCGTATCAGTATCATTTTGCTGAAACAATCCATTGCCCCCGCCACACCGAAAAAGCCCGTCACCGCGCCGCCCAAAAAGCCGCCCACACCAGACAAACCAGCCAATAAGCTCCGCGAAGAAGGCGTGATTTATTTCCCCTGATGGAAAATTCTCCTGACGATCCGGATCAAGATGATGGCCTGCCGTTTTATCTAACGCCGCCAGAGCCCTGCCCTTACCTGCCTGACAGGTTAGAGCAACGCATCCTGACGATCCTCCCTGAGGGGCAAACCTCTCTTGCCACGCCTTTGCTCACCGTCGGCTTTCGCCGCAGCCAGCGCATGTATTACCGCCCACAATGCCCGGGCTGCACGGCTTGTTTATCTGTGCGTATTCCTGTCGTCCAATTTTCTCCGGATAAGAATTTTCGGCGCATTTTAAAACGCAATAGCGATATCGAAACGCATGTCACCGATACGCAAGACGTTGATGCACTTTTTGATCTGTTCCAGAAATACCAGCAAAGCCGCCACAGCGACGGTGGTATGGCGGATATGGAGATCACGGCCTTTCGCGACATGCTGCAAGATCACCCCGGCAATGCACGGCTGATGCATTGCACAAAAGACAACCGCACCTTGGGCGTGATGTTGTTTGACGAGATTGCCGACGGCACCTCTGCCGTATACAGCTTTTTTGACACCGACGCCGACAAGCGCAGCCTTGGCACATGGATGGTGCTGAAACTGGTGGAATATACCGCAGCCCTGCACAAACCTTACACCTATCTGGGCTATTGGATCGCGGCATCACCGAAAATGTCTTACAAAGCCCGTTTCCAGCCCCTGCAGATTCTGATAAAAAATGAATGGACAGATTTTAAAGCCATTTCATAAGACTGATTTCAGGAGATTGCCGTGGACCGCCGTGCATTTATCAAAAAATCCGCTATCGCCAGTGCCGCAGGTGTTGCCACCGCCACAGGTTTTGCCGCCCCCGCCATTTCCAAAGGCTTGATGAAATGGAGCATGACAACCACATGGCCCAAAAACTTTCCGGGCCTTGGCACGGGTGCTGCAAAAATTGCGGAATACATCACGGCAGCATCGGATGGAAAATTGACCGTAGATGTATTTGGCGCTGGCGAAATTGTACCGGCCTTTGATGCGATTGATGCTGTCTCCAACGGTTCTGCCGAGATGGGGCATGGCGCGT
>JBGTNC010000073.1:0-2310 GCA_041743265.1 Alphaproteobacteria bacterium
CAATACGGTTTTGATGGCGGCATGCGTTTGAACTACACCTTGGCCGATGGCGATAAAGAGCCGGATGAAATATCCCTGCGCTTTTATCAGCAGATCCCCCTGTCTTTTCCGGCAAAGGGCGCGGAGCTGCGTTTCAACCAGATTTTCGAACATGAAATGGGCGACGAATCTGAATCCGGTTTGATTGTGGAATGGCGCAACCAATGGACTGTACCGGTGGGCCAAGGTATGCGTTTTGGTTTTGACAGCTTCCACGATTTTGGCAATCTGCGCCACCAATCGGGATGGAGTGCGCAAAAACATGCCATCGGCCCCGTTTTTAAGGCCAAGTTTGCAGATGTATATAGTCTGGAAGCCGCCTATCGTGCCGGTCTTTCGACCGCAGCGCCTGACCATAGCGTGACATTCATTATTAACCGGACTTGGTAAGCACAGATTTGCGCGCTATGTAAATAACGGTGGATGGTTTTATTTCGCCAGTTGATTTCATCGCGGGGCATGTTTAAATCAGTGCTATATTTGTGCGCCGCGCCAAAAGATTTGACCTAGAAGGTTTATCCGGGCCGCGCGGCACTTTCAGAAAGGATTTTTACCATGACAGACTCTCAGGATCCCGTTGTAATCGTCGGCATGGCCCGCACCCCAATTGGTGCTTTTCAGGGCGAGTTTTCAGCCCTCTCCGCCTCCGACCTTGGCAAGATTGCCGTTGAAGCGGCTGTCAGTCGCGCCGGTCTTGCCCCGTCCGACATCGAAGAAATTTTGATGGGCTGTGTGTTGCAAGCAGGCCAAGGCCAAGCACCCGCACGCCAAGCCGCGATCAAAGCGGGCTTGCCAGACAGCGTGCCTGCGACAACGATCAATAAAATGTGTGGCTCCGGCATGAAAGCTGCGATGCTGGCCTATGATAACCTGCTTGCAGGCTCTGCCAATATCATGGTCGCCGGCGGCATGGAGAGCATGACGAATGCGCCCTACCTGTTAGAAAAGGCACGCGGCGGTTTGCGCATGGGTCATGCCAAAGTGGCAGATCATATGTTCTTGGATGGTCTTGAAGATGCCTACGACAAAGGCCAGCTGATGGGTGTGTTTGCAGATGATACGGCGCGCACCTTCCAGATCACCCGCGAAGATCAAGATAACTTTGCGCTGGAATCTTTGAAGCGCGCACAAGATGCGACCAAAAACGGCGCTTTTACAGGCGAAATCGTACCCGTCACCATGAAAGCCAAAACAGGCGATGTGACAGTGAATGAAGATGAAAGCCCCAAGCGCGCGAAGCCTGAAAAAATCCCTTCCCGGAAACCTGCTTTCGGCGCGGATGGTACAGTGACGGCGGCGACCTCCAGCTCCATCTCCGATGGTGCGGCGGCTTTGGTGATGATGCGCAAGTCCGAGGCAGACAAGCGCGGTCTTAAAATCATCGCCACCATTCGCGGCCATGCAAGCCATGCACAAAAACCGGCAGAATTTACTATCGCGCCGATTGGTGCCATGAAAAAGCTGTTCGACAAAACCGGTTGGAACGCAAAAGACGTTGACCTGTTTGAAATCAACGAAGCCTTTGCGGTTGTTACCTTGGCGGCCATGAAAGAAATGGGTTTGCCTGTTGATAAAGTAAACGTCAACGGCGGCGCTTGTGCTTTGGGCCACCCGATTGGCGCCACAGGTGCGCGCATCATGGTAACTTTGCTGGCTGCCATGGAAAAACGTGGCGTGACCAAAGGCGTCGCGGCATTGTGCATTGGCGGCGGTGAAGGTACAGCCATCGCGCTGGAGCGCGCAGCTTAAATTACGCTGGAGCGCGCAGCTTAAGAATAAAACGATTGGGATACGGTGACACGCAAGACAACAAAAAAGACTGCATCTAAAAAACCGGGCCGCAAGAAATCTACCTCCAGCCGCAAAAAGCGCGGCGCGGGGTTTTCTTGGGTCCGGTTCATCGTTGCATCCGGTTTGTTCTGTTTTGCAGCGGGCATGTTGATGCTCAGCTGGTTTTGCTATGACTTGCCCGATACCAGCGACGTACAGCCACTTGATAATAAACCCAGCATCACCATTCTGGCGCATGACGGCACAATGATTGCGCGGTATGGCGGCTTGAAGGGGGATCTGGTCACCGTTAAAAAACTACCGCCCTATGTCGGTAATGCCGTATTGGCGATTGAAGATAGACGTTTCTACAGCCACCCCGGTGTCGATCCCTTGGGGCTCGCACGCGCCATGTGGGTGAATGTGAAGGCGGGACGTTTTGTGCAGGGCGGTTCTACTATTACGCAGCAGCTCGCCAAAAATCTTTTTCTTTACAAAGAC
>JBGTNC010000074.1:0-2880 GCA_041743265.1 Alphaproteobacteria bacterium
GGGCCCTGCTTTCTGGGGGGATATGTTCAAAAACCCGCTCGCGGGTCAAGACAAGCAACAAAATGCCGCAGGCTTTATGTTTGATCCCTTCGGTTTTTATGCTTCCGTCCCCGGTGTTGGCTATGCGCGCGAAAAGCAAGACCATATGAACCTGCTGTACCGCCTGTGGTTGGATTACGAAGGCCAGATGCGTAAATACAATATCGAGATGACCCGCGTCGGCTTGCAAGCGCTGCAACGCTTTCAGGAATACGTGGCCAACCCGCCCCAAGGTGACGCACCGCTGGATTCTCTGAAAAGTATCTATCTCAAGTATGTAGATATCTCCGAAGAGGTTTACGCAGAATTCGCCATGTCCGAAGAATACACGCAAATGTACGGCCAAGTTGTGAATGCCCTGGGCGCCTTTAAAAAACAAATGCACCAGATCACAGATGACCTGCTGGAACAGGCCAACCTGCCCAACCGTCAAGAAGTGGACAGCCTGCACAAACGCGTGCATGAGTTGCGCCGCGAAAACATCCAGAACCGCAAGGATATTGCAGAGTTGAAAGCAGCCCTTGGCCTGAAAACCAAACCTGTTGCAAAACCAGCGGCGAAGCCCGCCGCTGCCAAAACAGCGCCCACACCGATCAAAAAAACAGCTGCCGCTAAACCAAAAGCGAAACCAGCTAAAGCTGCAAAACCCGCAAAAAAGAAGGCAGGTAAAAAATGATCTCCGCTATTCAACTCAAGCCAGAGCAAATCTTCAGCGAAATCACCAATTTCAGCCGCAAGCTGTCTGAAGGTATCAAAAACCTGCAAAGCGTAGGCGATCTGCCCGCAGGCGTGACACCGAAAGAAGCGGTTTATACCGAAGACAAGCTGACCCTGTACCACTACAAAAGCCCGACAGGCGACAAACCGTCGCTGAAAGCGCCGCTGTTGATCTCCTACGCGCTGGTCAACCGTCCTTATATGACGGACCTGCAGGAAAACCGCTCCATGATCCGTGGCCTTCTGGCACAGGGTGTGGATGTGTATCTGATCGATTGGGGCTACCCTGACCGTTCCGACCGCTACCTGAGCATGGATGATTACATCAACGGTTATCTAGATCGTTGTATCGATGTTATCCGCGAACGTGCAGGCGTTGATAAAGTCAACCTGCTGGGCATCTGCCAAGGCGGCGCGTTTAGCCTATGCTATGCATCCCTGCATCCGGAAAAACTGCAAAACCTGATCACGATGGTCACCCCCGTTGACTTCCAAACCGAAGACAACATGCTCGGCCATTGGATCAAACACATCGACGTTGACCTGCTGGTTGACAGCATGGGCAACATCCCAGGCGATTTGATGAACTGGACTTTCTTGAACATGAAGCCACACCGCCTGCTGGCCCAGAAGTATATCGACATGGTCGAGATCATGGATAACCCGCAGCAAGTCTGCAATTTCATGTACATGGAAAAATGGATTTTCGACAGCCCCGACCAAGCCGGCGAAGCATATCGCCAGTTTGTGAAAGATTTTTATCAGGACAACAAACTGATTAAAGGCGAAGTTGAAATCGGCGGCCAGATCGTGGATCTCAAAAACATCACCTGCCCCGTCTTGAACATCTACGCCAATGATGACCACCTTGTGCCGCCCAGCGCTTCCAAACCGCTCGGCAAGCATGTGGGCACCAAAGACTATACCGAACTGTCCTTCAAGGGCGGCCATATTGGTATTTATGTCTCCGGTTCCGCACAAGCACTAGTGCCGCCATCCATCGGCAAATGGCTGCAAGAGCGTAAATAAAGCCCAACCCAATTAAAAAGCCCCCGTATTTGCGGGGGCTTTTTTTGTATCTTGTTCAGTTTACCAGCGTACCTGCACACTTTCCATGGCAGAGCAGCACGCGCGCGTGTCACATTGTTCACCGTTCGGATAACCGCAACGTTTTTGCACAGTATTTTCGTATGAGAAAATGCTGCCGTCCGGTGCACCGATGGACAAGCTGATGTTATCGGGAATTTTTGGCAGCATAATAGAATCAAATTTATGCTCCGCAGACGGCAGTGCACAGCCGCTTTCGCCGATCTGCACGCCATCATCGCTACAGGTAATTGCAGGTTTGCCGCAGCCATTGAAAGGCAACACGCCCTGACAGCTATAAACCGTATTATCTGCAATGATATTGAAGGTATAACGCCCGGCCGGCCAATCCTGCCCTTCCAGCCTTAAGGTATAGCCTTCTGCGCACCACATTTGTGTGCAGGCACGCTCCATTGCCGCAGGGCTCGACATTGCTATCCCAATGAAGGAAAAGCATAAAAGAATTTTTAAGCAGAATATGTGTATATGATTTTTCATAAATTAACCTCAGATTAACAGTACACAGTTAGAATCTAATTATATTTTTGTACATTTCAGGAAAAGCAGCAATGGGCATTACATCCGACAAAAGTGTAGAAAGCACCAGAAAAGCCTGCGGTTTACGCCTTGGCGAAATGATCGAAGCCATTATCGGCGATTCTCACCTGAAAGAAATGTATGAAGCGCAGGAAAAATATCCGCATGACACAGAGGGCATGTCCGCAGGTCAAAGCGCGCTGAAAGCCGGTATCATCTCGGATGACACCAAAACAGCCCTTCTGATTGCACAAGCAGCAGAGCGTATATTGCAGCTGGCTGATAAAACCAGCCATTTCATCGAGAATGTAGAGGCGATCAACAAAAGCGTCGACGCCAAAGTTGCCGCCGCCAAAGAAGCAAAAGAAAACGAAATCATCAAAGCGTTAAAGCTGAAGGATAAAAGAACTTTCATACAAAAAGCCTTCGGCCTTTATAGCGCCCCCGGCCTGACACCCGAGCATCGGCGCGAAATCAATAGTGTTGCCAAAGATACGCAAC
>JBGTNC010000075.1:0-3111 GCA_041743265.1 Alphaproteobacteria bacterium
CTGGCGGGAGAGGCGGGTACGTACGTGTTCGGTAATCATGGTCACGTTGCTGGTAAAGCCTGTCGCCTCGGCAACGCCTTCCAAAATGGTAGGCAGATCGCGAATGGATACACGCTCGGCCACCAGATTTTGCAAGACGCGTTGCAAGCCCGTGACCGTAATTTTGGTCGGGATCACATCGGCAATCAGCTTCTGATGGCTCTCCGGCAATTCATCCAGCAGTTTTTGTGTTTCTGAATAGGACAGCAGATCCGGCATATTGTCTTTGATGATTTCCGTGATGTGTGTGGTCACCACAGTGGAAGGATCTACCACTGTATAGCCACGGAAATGCGCTTCTTCGCGGTAATCTGTATTGAGCCACATGGCCGGCAGGCCAAAGGTCGGCTCGCGCGTGGCTTCACCGGGCAGTTCAATCTGGTCGCCGCTGGGGTTCATGCACAACAGCATATCGGGGCGAATTTCGCCACGGCCTGCTTCAATTTCCTTGATGCGCACGACATAGGCGTTCGCGGGTAATTGCAGGTTATCTTGAATGCGTACGGAAGGCAGGATGAAACCCATGTCTTCGGCCAGCTGACGGCGCAGGCCTTTGATTTGTTCGGTCAGGCGGCCTTTATCAGGGTTATTGACCAGCGGCAGTAAGCCATAGCCCAACTCCACGCGGATGGTATCAATCGCCAGTGCTTTGGAAATCGGCTCCTCCGCCACGGGAACTTTTGCAGCCGCGGCTTTATCTGCATTGTCTTTAACGGTCACAGCGTTTTTGGTGTTTTGAATGTTCTGCCAGCCGAAGAAACCTGTCACGCCGCCCATGAAAAAGAAGGGGATGGTAGGAATGCCTGGCATCAGCCCCAGCAGGAACATCAAAATAGAACACATGATGAGTGCTTGCGGGTATTTGCTGAGTTGGGCAAAGATCGCTTTGTCGGCAGAGCCGGAAACACCAGCTTTGGACACCAGCATACCAGCAGCGACAGAAACGATGAGGGCCGGGATCTGGCTGATCAGGCCGTCACCAATGGTCAGGTGGGTATAGGTATCGGCTGCATCGCTGAGGCTCATGTCTTTTTGCACAACGCCAATGACGATACCGGCGATGATATTGATAAAAACAATCAAAAGGCCTGCAATCGCATCGCCGCGCACGAACTTCGCCGCACCGTCCATGGAGCCAAAGAAGGTGCTTTCTTGCTCCAGTTGCAGGCGGCGGGATTTGGCTTCGCCTTCTTCAATCAGGCCAGCAGAAAGATCGGCATCAATCGCCATTTGTTTACCAGGCATAGCATCTAGGCTGAAACGCGCAGCAACCTCGGCAATACGGCCCGCACCTTTGGTGACAACCACAAAGTTGACGATGGTCAGGATCGCAAACACGATAATACCAATGACAAAGTTATCTTGCATCACAAAGCCGCCAAAGGCTTCAATCACATTACCTGCCGCGTCTTTACCTTCGTGTCCGTTCGCCAAAATCAGGCGGGTGGAGGCAAGGTTGAGCGCCAAACGCATCATCGTGGCGACCAGCAAGATCGTCGGGAAGGAGCTGAGCTCCAACGGGCGCTCAATAAACAGTGCTGTCATCAAAATCAGGACGGCAAAAGCAAGCGAGAGGGCAAGACAGCCATCCAGCATCCAGCTTGGCATTGGCAAAACCAATGCCACAAGCACGGCCACAATGCCGACCGCGAATATAATATCGCCGCGCAGCCTGAAGCCGCCTTTGGTACCGATTGCTGTTGTGCCTGTATCTGCCATGTTTTAGCTACCAGTGCCTGTGCCGGGAACGGGAACACCCGCTTCGCTGTATTCTTTCAGCTTGTTCCGCAGGGTGCGGATAGAAATGCCCAAAATATTTGCCGCATGCGTGCGGTTGCCCAGACAATGGTCGAGCGTATTCAAAATAAGTTGCTGTTCCACTTGGGCGACGGTGCGACCGACCAGCGCGGCGGGCATTGAATCATCTGCCGGTACTGCGGGTTGTGCCGCTGTTGTTGCTTGTGCTGCGCCTGCGGTTTGTGCGGCGGTTTGTGCCGCAATGCTGGTTTTTTGGCCGGAAAGCATAATGGCACCTGCTTCAATCTCGGCTTCTTGCGAGACCAGTACGGCGCGGTGCATGGCATTCTCCAGCTCGCGCACATTACCGGGCCATGTATGGGCCTGCAATTTGGCTGCGGCTGCGGCGGAGAGTTTTTTGAGCGTCAGCCCGTTATGCTCGCTATATTTATCGGCAAACATGGCGGCCAAGGCTGGAATATCTGTCGGGCGCTCTTTTAGCGACGGCAATTCAAGATTGACGACGTTGAGACGGAAGTACAAATCTTCGCGGAACTGGCCAGACTTAACCGCCGCTTCCATGTCGCGGTTGCTGGTGGCCACAAGGCGGATGTCGATTTTGACGGGCGACGTGCCGCCGATGCGGTCAATAATACGTTCTTGGATAGCGCGGAGCAGTTTGGCTTGCAGGGACGGGTGCATTTCGCTGACCTCGTCCAGCAGCAGCGTGCCGCCATTGGCTTCTTCAAACTTGCCGATACGACGTGCAATCGCGCCCGTGAAGGCGCCTTTTTCATGGCCGAATAATTCAGATTCCAGCAATGTCTCTGGAATGGCTGCGCAGTTGAGGGAAATAAACGGCCCGCCGCTGCGCTTGCTTTTTTGGTGGATGTAGCGCGACATCACTTCTTTACCTGTGCCGGATTCACCTGTGATCAAGACAGTGGCATCAGACGGTGCGATTTTATCGGCAATTTGCAAGACGGCCCTCATCGAAGGATCGTTTGCAATCATCGCATTGCTTTCTTCGGCAATGGCTTGCAGTACAGCGGCAATCAATTCAGCGTCGGGCGGCAGGGGGATGTACTCTTTGGCGCCGGCCTTGATGGCTTTGACGGCAGCGGCCGTGTCGTTATCAATCCCGCAGGCAACAACGGGGATGACAATGCGTTCGGCTTCCAGCTGTGTAATAAACCCGCCGATGTCTTGTTTGACATCCACCATGATGATATCCGCACCTTTGCCGTTGCGAAGTGCCCCCATGGCTTGTTCGGTATCTTCGCAATGCGTGACTTTCGCGCCGCGGGAAATAGCCATTTTCCCGGCGGTGCTGAT
>JBGTNC010000076.1:0-13146 GCA_041743265.1 Alphaproteobacteria bacterium
CGAGGCGGTCGATGAAAGATCAAAACGATAACGGCAATAACGAAGGCAATAACCAGAACCCGATGGGACGTAACGTCATGGTCTGGCTGGTCATTGTGCTGTTGCTGGTCGGTGTGTTCCAGATGTTCAACCGCGACCAGAATTCCATGGCAGGGCTCAAGGATGTCTCCTATAGCCAGTTCTTGTCACAGGTAGACCAGCAAAAGGTGAAAAGTATCACCATCGTTGGCAACGTTATTCAGGGTGAATATACCGCAGGCGAGCGCTTTGGCGTGATTGTGCCCGATGGCACCGATGTTGTCAGCCGTATCGAAGATAAAGGCGTTGAAATCCGCGCCAAGCCTGACACCAGCAATTCTCCTACCTTGTTCGGTTTGCTGCTGTCATGGTTCCCCATGCTGTTGTTGATTGGTGTCTGGATTTTCTTTATGCGCCAGATGCAAGGCTCGGGCAACAAGGCCATGGGCTTTGGCAAATCCAAAGACAAATTGCTGAACGAAAAAAACGGCCGCGTCACCTTCGCCGATGTGGCGGGTGTGGAAGAAGCGAAATACGAGCTGGAAGAAGTGGTCGAGTTTTTGAAAGACCCACAAAAATTCCAGCGTCTGGGCGGTAAGATTCCCAAAGGTGTTTTGCTGGTCGGCCCTCCCGGTACAGGTAAAACGCTGATCGCGCGTGCGGTCGCAGGTGAGGCAGGCGTGCCGTTCTTCACCATCTCCGGTTCCGACTTCGTGGAAATGTTTGTGGGTGTGGGTGCGTCACGTGTGCGTGACATGTTCGAACAGGGCAAGCGCAACGCGCCTTGCATTATCTTTATTGACGAGATCGATGCGGTCGGTCGTCACCGTGGTGCCGGTCATGGCGGCGGGAATGATGAGCGCGAACAAACCCTCAACCAGATGCTGGTGGAGATGGATGGTTTTGAAGCCAACGAAGGCGTGATCTTGATTGCGGCCACGAACCGCCCTGATGTACTGGATCCCGCTTTGCTGCGCCCCGGTCGTTTTGACCGTCAGGTTGTTGTGCCAAACCCCGACGTGAATGGCCGCGAGAAAATTCTGAAAGTACACATGCGCAAAGTGCCGCTGGGCCCCGATGTGGATGCCCGCATTATTGCCCGTGGCACACCCGGTTTTTCCGGTGCGGATCTGGCGAACCTTGTCAACGAAGCGGCCTTGCTGGCCGCACGTCGCGCCAAACGCGTGGTGGGCATGATTGATCTGGAAGATGCCAAGGATAAAGTGATGATGGGGGCGGAGCGTCGCTCCATGGTCATGTCCGATGCCGAGAAAAAATTGACGGCCTATCACGAAGCAGGCCATGCGATTGTGGCCCTGCACGAACCGGCGTCCGATCCGATCCACAAGGCAACGATTATTCCGCGCGGTCGCGCATTGGGTATGGTTATGCGCTTGCCGGAAGGTGATCGTTTGTCCATGTCGCGTGAAAAACTGCATGCCGATCTGGCGGTCGCCATGGGTGGCCGTATTGCCGAAGAACTTATTTTCGGTGAAGATAAAGTCACAACGGGTGCTTCCAGCGATATCCGCATGGCAACCGACATGGCACGCCGCATGGTGACCGAATGGGGCATGAGCCCTGAAATGGGCCCGATCCATTACGGCTCCGATCGTGATGAGGTTTTCCCGGGCTACGGCGGTAATCCGAAAGGTATTTCGGGCACCACGGCGGCGAAGGTGGATGCGGAAGTGAAGCGCATTGTCGAAGACGGTTATGTGCGTGCCAAAAAACTGCTGACCGATAACATGGCAGAATTGCACGCACTGGCACTGGCCTTGATCGAGTATGAATCGCTGAACGGCGAAGAAATTCCGAAAGTGATCAAAGGCGAGCCGCTCAACCGCACCACACCGGAAGAAGAAGCGGAGGAGCGTCGCAAACACGCTAAATCCGGTTCCGTCCCGACAGCGGGCGGGATTGATTTGGGGAGCGCCCCCGAACCACAGGGCAGTTAATACGCCTTAAGCATTTGAGTAAGAACAATAAAAGCCGCCCTTCGGGGCGGTTTTTTTGTATGCAAGCCCCATACTTGTCAGAATATTGACAGGTTGCGGGTGATGCCCTAATCTTGGCTCCTCTTTCATCTTACGGATCATTAGGGCAAGCATGGGCTTCACAAAGGCTTCAAAAGTTCGCGATGCGATTGAAAAAGACGATGTCGCCGCACTTGAACAAGTGGTGGCGAAATATCCTGATCTTGATCTCAATACCATGGCCGTCAATATGGATGGCTATTCCCCGATACAATATGCTGTTCGCTACGGTAAAAAAAACGCCGTGGCCGGTTTGCTGGCACTGGGTGTGAACCCCAACAGGCCTGAAGGTAACGGCTGGACAGCGATGCACAGCGCAGCCTATCGCGGGCGGTTGGAGATGGTGGTCGAAATGCTGAAGTACGGCGGTGATCCGAATATACGCACCGGTAGCGAAAAAAATGTGCAAGAAATTGCAGAGACAGCCGGATATAAATCAGTCGTGCAAGTGCTGGAACCCTATATGAAAGATCCGGTGGAGATGCTGCAAGGCCATTTTCCGCAGTCGGAAAAGCAACCAGAAACGGTTAAGCCTGTAATGGCGGATAAATGGAGTTTGATGGCACCCGATACCGTGGCGCATATTTTTGCCCCCGGTGAGACGGGGTATCAGATCACCGAAGTGTTTAATTTTGCCGCGCGGGAGCGTTTGCAGATTGTGCGTAACCTGACAACCGAGCGCGAGCATGTCAAAGCCACTGGTTTTGATGAACTGCCAGAAAGCAACATGCTGGATATCGCACTCAAAGCGCTGCGCGCACAGGGCGGTGTGGCAGAGCCAGATAGTATTCGCCGCCGTGGGGCGCAGCTGGATAAGTCATCCCTCTCGCCACAAAAGAACGGTTAAAGGCCACACCAGATGATTTTATTTCAAGCGTCTAAAATCGCGAATGCCATTGATCGGGGGGATACAGATGCCCTGCGCGCGCTGCTGGAAAAAGGTGCCAACCCTGAAGCGCATAGCGAATTTAGCCGCAAGCCGCTAGAGCTCGCGATCTGGCGCGGCAATAAAGAAGCCGTGGCCGTTTTGCTGGAATACAAAGCAAAAGATGATACGAGCTATTACGACGGCAGCTTGCTACACCTGACAGCCAGCCGTGGCGATGTTGACATTGCACGTATGCTGATCGACCATTGGCCTGAGATGTTGAACAAGGAAGATTATCATTTCAATACGCCCCTGCATATTGCAGCGGATAGCGGCCATGTGGATATGGTGACTTTCTTGATTGATCGCGGCATCGACCCTGCCATTAAAAACATGGAAAACCGCACGGCCCTTTTTATGGCCGAGAAAAACAAGCATAAGGATGTGGTTAGCATTTTGCAGGCCTATCAAGAACAAGTGCCGCCACCCAAATTGCCGATGCCCAAACAACTGGCGCAGGCCACAAACACGGCTGCGGATGCGCAAGAAGGCTGGCATGTATTGGCCGATGACCGTATCGCCCATGTGCGTATCGAAAAACCACTGGGCTATAAGATCACCGAGATTTTCAACTTCGCCGGACGCGAGCGCACCACCTTGCACCAAAACATGGCGACCAAGGCCGAAACAGCCCTGATGCATAGCTTTGACGACGTTGCCGAAAAGGCAGGGTTGGAACAGGCGCTACTGGAATTGAAAAAGCGCGGCGGCAAGCCGGATGCGGGCAGCATCAGCGGTTTACGCAAGCCGTAACAATCGGAAATAGAAAGTTATCGTATTACGTATATAATACAGCAGGTCTGCATTGATGCAGGCCGCGCAGAAGACTAGTTTTGATAGCAGATGATTTTTAGTGGGCGCGCATTATTTGCAGCACCTGCATGTTAACCAAGGACAAGAAAATATGGCACGTAAACTTTTCGGCACAGACGGCATTCGCGGCAAAGCCAATACAGGCGCGATCACGGCAGACATGGCCTTGAAAGTCGCTATGGCTACCGCCTTGCAGCTGAAGCGTGGTGCGCACCGTCACAAAGTTGTGATCGGTAAAGACACGCGCCTGTCGGGCTATATGCTGGAACCTGCCATGACCGCCGGATTTATTTCTATGGGGCTGGATGTGGTGCTGGTCGGCCCCATGCCAACGCCTGCTGTTGCGATGTTGACGCGTTCCCTGCGGGCAGATTTGGGCGTGGTGATTTCTGCATCTCATAACTTGTACGAAGATAACGGCATGAAATTATTTGGCGCCGACGGCTATAAACTGACCGATGACGTGGAAGCCGCGATTGAAGCACGGCTGGAAACAGACCTGGCAGCAGAACTGGCACCCGCGCCACTGCTGGGCCGTGCCAGCCGTTTGGATGATGCCAGCGGGCGTTATATCGAATACGTTAAAAATACATTCCCCAAGGGTTTGCGGCTGGACGGTTTGAAAGTCGTGGTCGATTGCGCCAATGGTGCTGCCTATAAAGTCGCGCCGCGTATTTTGTACGAATTGGGCGCGGATGTGATTGCCATCGGTGTGGCACCGGATGGTACCAATATCAACAAACGCTGCGGCGCGACAGCGCCTGCCATTATGCAGGAAAGCGTTGTGAAACATGCTGCTCATTTAGGCATTGCGCTGGATGGTGATGCGGATCGTTTGATTATGTGTGACGAAGAAGGCCATGTGATTGACGGTGACCAGATCATGGCGTTGATTGCCTCCTCCTTGCACGCCAAGGGTGAATTGAAAGGCGGCGGGGCGGTAGCGACCGTCATGTCTAACCTCGGCTTTGAACGGCATTTGAAAAAGCTGGGCCTGCAATTAGCACGCACGCCTGTGGGCGATCGTTATGTTGTGGATCACATGCGCACAGCGGGTTTCAATATCGGCGGCGAACAATCCGGCCATATTATTCTGGGTGATTACTCCACGACAGGAGATGGTTTGATTGCGGCCCTGCAAGTATTGTCTGTCATCCGCGAGGCACAAAAGCCTGTTAGCGAAATTTGCCGCGTCTTTACGCCCGTGCCGCAATTGCTGCAAAACGTACGCACAGAAAATCCTGTGGACTTGACGGTCTCTGCCATGGCCACGGCTGTTAAAAAAGCCGAAGACCAGCTGGGCGATACGGGCCGTATTCTCATCCGCAAATCCGGCACTGAACCTTTGGTGCGCGTGATGGCGGAAGGCGATGATGCCGCCCTTGTTAAATCTGTGGTGGAAGCGCTCTGCGCTGTTGTAGAAACACTGGATGCACCCGCACCCAAGGCAGCGCAAGCATGAAGCCGTTCTTCTATGCCGCCGATACAGACCAGGCGCAAGAGGCCCGCGCAGAGCTTGTAAAACGCTATGGCGATACAGAGCTTGATAACGCCGATGTTGTCGTGGCGCTGGGGGGGGATGGTTCCATGCTGCGTGCCTTGCATTACAGCATTGATCACGGCAAACCGGTTTTTGGTATGAACCGTGGCTCCGTCGGGTTTTTGCTCAACGAATATAAAGCCGAAGATTTGCTGGACCGTTTGGCGCAAGCACAAACTGTCACGCTGCACCCGTTGCGCATGACGGTGACTGTTTTGGGCGGCGGGCAGCAAGAAGCACTGGCGATTAACGAAGTGTCGCTTTTGCGCGAAACACGCCAGGCTGCAAAATTGTCTATTTCGATTGATAACATCATGCGGCTGAGCGAGCTGATCTGCGATGGCGTAATTGTATCTACCCCTGCCGGCTCTACCGCCTATAACCTGTCTGCCCACGGGCCGATTATTCCGCTGAGTGCGGGTATTCTGGCTCTCACCCCCATCAGTGCCTTCCGTCCCAGACGTTGGCGCGGGGCTTTGTTGCCACAATCCAGCCGTTTAAGCCTGAAAGTGCTGGAGGCCGATAACCGCCCAGTGAGTGCCGTTGCCGACTTCACCGAAATCCGCGATGTGGAGCAGGTGGATGTCTGGAAGGACGAAAGTGTTGGAATCAATTTGCTTTTTGATCCTGAAATGAACCTCGACGAGCGGATGATCAAAGAACAGTTTATGCCCTAAATGCAGGATTTCTTATCTGTTGCTTGACAGAATCAACGTACCCCGCGTAATCTGCATCCATCATGACCAAGCAAATGAATCACATTGCTGTCTTTTTTTATAGCTACGCCTATTTTGGCGCCTAGCCGCCATTATCATTTGTCTTGCGCCCTTTAAATAGGGCCTTTCCCCCGAACTAACTGATCTACCCCAACAGCCGCCGATAATATCGGGGCATGTATTACAGGATATTCAAGTCATGACAGACGTCATCAAAAACAAAGATAAACGTATTCATTCCGTGGCCGATGCCATGGCGCTCTACACACCGCCGCCTGCCGCCTTCACGGGCAAACTGGGGCTGGAAGTAGAAATGGCGCTGTTTCAAGCAAGCACAGAGGGTATTGCCATCCCCGATGCCAAAACCGTGATGGCCCTGCACAAAGAGCTGAAAGAAAAAGGCCACGATGCCCAGCTGGAAGCAGCCGGCGTGCTGGAATACGCAAGCCCGCCTGCAGATTTGAAAGATGTGGCAGGTCTTGTCGCCCGTATCAAATCCGACATCACGGCCTTCGAAGATGCGGCGGCGGATAAAGGATTTACCCGCGCACCGTTCAGTATTTTGCCGACAACGACGGTTCAGCAAGCGCTGGACAATAAAATCTCCCGCGAAAGACTGGAAGCATCGCTGGCGGTGATTACCGAAGCGTTGGACCCTTCACTTATTCGTATTCCGTTGCTGACGACAGGTGTGCAAACCAGTTTCAGCCCAAAAGATAACGATGAATTATTCCGCATGGCAGGCCGTGGATACGCGCTGACACCGCTGTTGATTGCGGCCACCAATAGCTCCGGCGGCTACGTCGAAAATAATCCCGTGCGCGACGATAGTCACTTGCGCAGCACGTTTTACAAGGCCTATGGCCCCTCCGGCGGTATTGCCCAGAGCTTTTTGAAAGCATCTGACCCTGAAACCTTCATCCGCAACCATGTGGAAGCCGTTTTCGATGCACCGATGTTTTTTGCCTACGATCATGACGGCGCGCTCATTCGCTCCACGCGGGATGATGTGCTGACTTTCCGCAAGCTGCAAGAGCGTGGCTTGAACACGCAAACCAACTTCGAACTGGCGGAAACGTTTATCTATAACGATATTAAAATCTGCAACCTGCGCGATGAAACAGGGCAGGTCGTGGGCAAACGGCTGGAAGTGCGTGCTGCGGATTCCGGCCTGCACCAGCCGATCAGTGCCTTGTTGCTGACCGCGGCCTTGGTGCCAGATGGCGAGACGGGCCAGAAGTTTGATGCCCTGCTCAAAGAATACGGCTTCACTGGCAATCCGGCGCAAGATGCAGGCTTGTTGCAATCCGCGCGCGATGCGGTGGTTAACCACGGCGGCAAATTCATGGATGTACCCTTTGGCCGCGATCCGCAAACGGGCGCTGCTTTGTCCTTGCGGGATTTCGCGGCGGATGTGGCGGGGCTGGTTGTCGGGCATTTTGCGGCGGATAAGTCTTTGGCAGCCGATGTGTCCAAACTGGCCGATATCCTGCTGACAGGTGAATGTGACGCCAAGGTTTTTGCCACCCGCTACCGCAGCCTGGGCGAGGTCACAGAGGCCTTGAAAGGCATGGATGCTATCCAAGTGGCCCAGACGCCTAAACCCACCCCTATGGCCGCAAAACGGGCTCTATAACGGTCTTTTAAAACAGGTCTTACCCTCCCCTTTATACGGGGGAGGGTAAGATTATTTTACCCAGACGTAACATAATTTTATTGACAGAATCATACGGAATCGGCCAATATACCAAACATGAAAACAGCGTTTTTGAACATTTTCGGCGCGACACACCACGCTTTGCACCATCACTGGCGCTAAGCCAGTTTTATTTATGGCAGGATTTTAAGCCTGCACCCCCTTCAGCTACCGATCCAGACAGGCCGTCCGTTCAACCGGACAGGCGCCGATAATTTATAAAGGGTTCTAAAACGCCATGACCGATGTGCAAAAAACAAATACACGCAAGATTTCCAGCATCAATGATGCGCTGGGGCTTTATGCGCCGCCGCCTGTGCAATACACAGGCAAGCTGGGCATTGAAGTCGAAATGGCGCTGATCGATGCCCGCGCAGGCACCCCCGCCGTGCCGGGCCCGGCCGAGATGCAAAAACTGCAAGACACGTTAAAGGCCAAAGGATACGATGCGCAGCTGGAACCAGCTGGCGTGTTGGAATACGCAAGCCCCGCCACCACGCCGGATGGCATTGCAGGTTTGATTGCCACCATTAAAAACGACATGGATATTTTTACCGCCGCCGCCAATGCCGAAGGGCTAACGCGCGTGCCGTTTTCGATTGTGCCGACCACGACAGAGCAAGACGCGCTGGATAAAACCGTGTCCCGCCCGCGCCTGCAAGTCAGCATTGGGGCGATGAAAGAAATTTTTCCGCCCAATACGCTGCGTCTGCCGCTGTTAACCTCCGCCGTGCAAACCAGTTTCAGCCCCAAAGATGCAGACGAAATGTTTGATATGGCCAATCGGGCCTATGCTTTAACGCCGCTGTTGATGGCAACCTGTAACAGTTTGTCGGGCTATGTGGTGAATGAAGATAAAAAACTGGGCGAAATTCCGCGCGCGAAATATTACGAAGGCTATGGCCGCGCAGGCGGCTTGTCCGAAGCTTTCTTAAAGGCCACCAACGGCCAGCAGTTCATTGAAAATCACATTCGCGAAGTATTTCAGGCTCCGATGCACTTTGCCTATGATCTGGACGGCAATCTGTTTCCCGCTTCCAAAAAAGAGCCGATCACGTTTGAAGGCCTGATGGCAAAAGGGCTGAACACACAGTCCAACTTCGAACTGGCGGAAAGCTTTTTGTATAACGATATCAAAATTTGCAACCTGCGCGATGATGCGGGCGCTGTGGTCGGTAAACGTCTGGAAGTGCGCGGCGCGGACAGCGGTATTGACCAGCCTGTCATGGCGGCCCTGTTGACCGCCGCGATTGTGCCCACAGGCGAGAGTGCGCAAGCATTCAATGCCCTGCTGGCTGAATACGGCTTCACCGGCAATCCCGTTCAAGATGCACCGCTGTTAAAAGCGGGCCGCGATGCGGTTGTAAATCACAACGGCAAATTCATGGATGTGGAATTTGGTTGCGACCCGCAAACGGGCAAGCCACGTAGCTTGCGTGAATTTGCAGCCGATGTGGCGGGTCTTGTCGCCAAACGCTACGAGAGAGAACCTGCCTTGTCCGCCGATGTATCGCGTCTGGTAGATGTTTTGCTGACGGGCAATTGCGATGCCAAGGTATTCTCCGCACAATTCCCGACTTTGGCGGATGCGAGAGACTATATGCTGCAAGCAGCCCCTCAACCACCTGCGGCAAAACCTTTCAAATTGGGCCGCCGGGCGCTGGGTAAATAAAACAGATTAAACAAACAAAAAAGCCGCCCTGTGATGGGCGGCTTTTTTTGTGTCGAAGTTTGCGGCTTACGCCTTTACCTGCGCCAGAAATTCTTCGCGCAGGGCGTTGTTTTTCAGGTATTCACCCAAAAACCGTGTGGTGACGGTGACGGCGTGGTCTTTGTGTACGCCGCGCACTTTCATGCAGAAATGTTCTGCTTCCATCATCACGGCAATGCCTTTGGGCTTCAGATGTTTTTGCAGGGCATCGGATACTTGTGCGGTCAGACGTTCTTGGGTTTGCAAGCGTCTGGCATATAAATCCACCACGCGGGCGATTTTGGACAGGCCGACAATTTTCCCATTCGGGATATACGCCACATGCGCCTTGCCGATGAAGGGGGCCAGATGGTGTTCGCAGCGTGATTCAAATTCAATGCATTTGACCAGCACAGGGCCGTCATAGCCGCCTGTTTCGCTGAAGGTCTTGGACAGGATTGCGCCCGCATCCATCGTGTAGCCTGCGCAATATTCGTCAAAGGCCTTGATGACGCGGCGGGGCGTTTCCAGCAGGCCGTCGCGGTCAGGGTTTTCACCGACCCAGCCCAGCAAAACGCGGATGGCAGCTTCGGCCTCTTCGCGTGTCGGGCGGTTGGCGGCTGGTTTGGGTTTTGATTTGGTGGCGGGTGATTTTGTCATTTTTTTGCTCATGGTGAGATTATACAGAGGGGATAATACGCGAACCAGAGAATAAGTGGCAGGGATAAAAAGCCCCCTGTTTGCAGATTTCCGATGGGTTTGGCAGGTAGTTTAGCAGGTCTTTAGGGTTGTTTTTGCCCGATTTCTCTTGTTTTTCGGCCATTATCCATTATTTCTATTCTATAGTAGAGTGGATAAGCACATAATCCGCTCCGGACGTATTTTAACAATTCAGGTGGTGTAAAGACAATGTCTTCGCTCGATGATCGCAAACAGGCTTTTGAAAACAAATTCAAGCTGGACGAAGAAACGAAATTTAGAATCAATTCAAAGGCCGTCAAACTGATGGGCTTTTGGGCAGCGCAGCAGCTGGGCATGACCGGCGCTGAAGCCGATGCCTATGCGGATGAAGTTGTGGATTCAGATTTTGAAGAACCCGGCAATCAGGATGTATTCCGCAAGGTGCAAAAAGACTTCGCGCTGAAAGGCATGGATGTCACGCTGCACCATCTTGAAAACCAATTCAACATTCACTTTGAAGAAGCACGCAAAGCGCTGATGGGGTAACCCTTCAAGCAGATTGTGTTTCTGCAGATTGTGTTTCTGACGGGGCGCCGGGTTATGACCCGGCGTTTTCGTTTTGTAAAAACCGCTGTGTGATGGCAATGGCCTCGGCAAGGCCTACACGTTCCACCACCACACTCTCGGGGAAGGCAGTGGTCAGGCGGGTCGGCAAGGCGCCATCCAGCATCACAAACACGCCACGGTCATCTGCACGGCGGATCAAGCGGCCAAAGGCTTGTTTCAGCTTAAAGCGCGTCAGCATATCGTCATACCCCTTGCCGAAATGGTTGCGGCGCGCTTTGTGCAGTAAGGTCGGGCGTTGCCACGGCACGCGGTCATACACGACCAGCCGCAAAGATCTGCCCGGCACATCAATCCCGTCGCGCGTGGCGTCTGTGCCCAGCAAGCAGGCGTTTTCTTCTTCGCGGAAAATATCGATTAATGTGGCGGTTTCCAGCGGGTCTACGTGCTGTGCGTAAAGCGGCAGGCCCGCATCGGACAGCGGTTCAACAAGACGCTCTTGCGTGGCTTTCAAACGCTGGATGGCAGTAAAAATACCAAGCGCGCCACCGCCGGATGCTTTGAACAATTCGCGGAATGCAGCGGCCACCGCATCGGGGTCATCTTTTTTCACATCGCGAATGACCAGAATTTTTGTTTGCGTGCCGTAATTGAACGGCGACGATACGTGGAAGGATTTCAAGGCATGCGGCGCGGTTAAGGCGGCAACGCCTGTGCGGGCCTTGGGCGATTGCCAGCCTTCGGCATCGTCTTCGGTCATATCGCGCATGGTGGCGGATGTCATGGCAACGCCTTGCGCATGGGGTTTTAATTTGGCGGCAAAAAGGGCAGCAGGGTCTACGGCGTGGCGGTAAAAACCGACATCGGCATCATTGCCTTCCAGTCTTGAAATTTCCAGCCAATCCACCATGCCGTCATTCTGGCCTGTTTTCAGGCTGTCCAGCATGGCAACCCAGCCGCCCACCACATGCTGGGCGCGGCGGTTCAGACTGGTGATCATAAACTGCATCCGCTCCCGTGTGGCGGAATCCAGCGTATCGGCTTCGTCATCCAGTTTTTGTTTTAGGGCGTTAATGAGTTTCATCATCGGCTTTTGCAAATCACGCAGTTTCAAAAATAAAGCCTGCGCCGATTCCATTAAACCGGGGATGGCGGGGTGCAATTCTGTTTCTAGACCATAAAAACTGGCCTGCGGGTTTTGCGCGTTGCGGGCAATCACTTGCTGGCGGCAATGGAGCAGGAAGTTTTCGGTCACCCCTTTGATCGTGCCTTCGCCAAGCCTTTGTCGCCAACCGGGGCCGGGCAGGGCGCGGGCGGTTTCGATGATGGCTTCCAGATAGGCTTTGGCTTCATCATCGCCTGTAATCAAATCTTCCACGCGGCGTTGAATGCCGCGTGCGCGGCTGCGCTTGCCGGTTTCACTGCCCAGCAACCAGCGGCGGAGATCCGCGGTTTCCGTGCCACTTAAATGTGCACAAAAAGCACTATCGGCGGCTTCAAACAAATGGTGGCCTTCATCAAAAACATAGCGCGAGGGCAAGGTGTCTTCGGGGCCGATGACAGCGGTTTGGTGCATGACAAGGGCGTGATTGGCAATCACAATATCCGCACGCTTGGCCTTGCGGATGGATTTTTCCACAAAGCATTTATCAAAATGCGGGCAGGCAGAATAAATACATTCGCCGCGCCGATCGGCAAAGCTCATGACGCGGTTCCAGCCGATCAAGCCCGGCAACCAGCCCGGAAAATCTTTTCCCGCCAAATCACCATCATCTGTCACGCCCGCCCAGCGGGCCATGAGGCCCAAGGCCGTCGCGTTCAGCTCATGCGATTGAATGCTGGGGGATTGCGTGACGTCTTCAAGGTTCAACAGGCATAAATAATTTTCGCGCCCCTTGCGCGTGACGACTTTGCGCGCACGCATGACAGGATCGTCATAGAGTTTTTCAAGTTCCGTTTCCACTTGCCGCTGCAAGTTGCGCGTGAAGGTGGAAATCCAGACAGCCCCGCCGTTTTTTTCTGCCCAGACGGTGGCAGGGGCCAGATACCCAAGCGTCTTACCAACGCCTGTGCCGGCTTCTGCCAGCACCACGTTGGGGGCTTCGGGGTCGTGGCGCGGGGCGAAGGCGGCGGCAAGCCCCGCGGTATAGGCTTGTTGTTGCGGGCGGTCTTCACGGCTTTCGCGGGCCAGCAGCTTTTGCAAGCGCTCAACGGCTTCATCTTCTGTTACGCCGTGGTGGCCTGCCGGTGGCTCCGGCGCATGTACCGCCCATTCGGGCAAGCGATCCCAGATGCGCAAAGCTGCGCGTATTTCACTGCGGGTAGGCGGTGTATCGCTGCGACCCAATGCGGCCAGCACCGATGGGGTCCATGGCCAGCCTTGCCCGGCAACGGCTGGGTGTTGCGGTACGCCGTTATCCGCAGGCGTGGTACCGTTCATTAAACCCATCATGGCAGCCATGGC
>JBGTNC010000077.1:0-21757 GCA_041743265.1 Alphaproteobacteria bacterium
AATACCTGTTTTTGGGATACCCATCGGGCGGCCCACAATCGCATCGGCTTCTTCGATGGTCAGTTTGCGGTCAATCGCTTCGTTGATCGACGCCTGGATCCAGAAAGTACCAATACGGTTGGCAATAAAGCCAGGTGTATCGTTACAAACAACCACGCCCTTGCCCATTCTCTCATCCATGAACGCAGTGATGTCTTTCACCATCTCGGGCGCGTTGTGTTCGGACGTCACCAGCTCCAACAGCGGCATATAGCGCGGCGGGTTGAAGAAGTGCGTGATCACAAAATCTTTTTTGAAGGCATCGGACTGGCCTTCAATCAAAGTTTGCAGCGGAATAGTGGAGGTATTGGACGCAACGACAGAACCTGCCTTGCGGTTTTCATCAATCTTTTTGAACAGGTTGGCTTTGATGGTGGGGTCTTCCAACACGGCTTCAATAATCAAATCGCAATCTTTCAAACGATCCAGATTGTCTTCTGTATTACCGGCGCGGATTTTTTTGGCGTTACGTTTATGCATCAAAGGTGCTGGATTGGTTTTCAGCATCTTTTCAACTGCGCCCTTGGAAATCACATCACGGTCGGATGCACCCTTGGGCACGATGTCCAGCAATTCCACTTCGATACCGGCATTCGCGAGTTGTGCGGCAATGCCTGCACCCATCACACCTGCACCAATTACGGCTGCTTTTTTAATCGCCATTGTCAAAAACTCCTTCGCAAAAAATCAGATCGAAAACCACGCGTCAAAGCGAGCGGTATTACGCCTTTGGTTTCGGGGGTGTGTATTTTTTCAAGACAGTTGTGATGCCCTGACCTGCGCCGATGCACTGGGTGGAAATGGCATAGTCGCCTTCTTTCCCTTCTGTGTGCAGCAATTGCGCAGCTTTACCCGTGATACGGCCGCCTGTGGCACCCAACGGGTGGCCCAGCGCAATCGCACCGCCATGTACGTTCAGTTTTTCGTCTGCAATTTTCAGATCACGCTGGCATGCAATCGACTGGGACGCGAAAGCTTCGTTCATTTCAACGAACTTCACGTTATCCATCGTAATGCCTGCTTTTTTCATCGCTTTTTCTGTTGCCGGAACAGGGCCGAGACCCATGACTTCCGGATCCAGACCAGCCACGGCGAAAGAAGTCACTTCCGCCATAATGGTGAGGCCATGTTTCAGCGCGAATTCTTCGGAACAAACCAGCACGGCAGTTGCGCCGTCTGTCACGGGTGAAGATGTTGCAGCTGTCACAGAACCATCTGTTTTAAAGGCTGGTTTCAATTTCGCCAGATCTTCAGCAGTTGAATTTGGACGCGGGCAACCGTCTTCTTTTACAACAGTGCCGTCACGTTTGACGATCGGCACGATCTCAGCATCGTACTTACCGGCTTTTTTCGCGGCAGCTGTTTTGAACTGGGATTTCAGGGAGAATGCGTCTTGTTCCGCGCGGGTGATGCCCTTGCGTGTCGCCACGTTCTCGGCTGTTTCGCCCATGCCCATGTAAGCACCGGGGTTATTTTTATACAAATCCGGGTTCGGGGAGGGGTTGAAACCACCCATCGGTACACGGCTCATGCTTTCAACGCCAGCGCAGATCACCGCATCGGACATGCCCATGGAGATCGCACCTGCGGCATCGTGAATGGCTTGCATGGAAGAACCACAGAAACGGTTGATGGTCACGCCACCAATTTCTTCGGGCAGGCCTGCGTTCAACACCACAAGACGGGCAAGGTTGAGACCCTGTTCGCCTTCCGGCATCGCGCAACCCAGCTTCAGGTCATCGACCAGTTTGGGGTCAACGCCTGTCTGGCTGACAAGACCCAGCACGGTTTGTGCCATCAGATCATCAGGTCGCACATCTTTCAGGTCACCCTTACCAGCAGGGGTAAAGGGGGAGCGTACGTAACCTGCGATTACTACTTTTTTGGATTCGGTCATTCTGGGCCTCACTATTTAAGAACGTGTTGAATGCGGCCACACCCTAGTACCGGTTTTTTTAATAAAACCTTGTCGCGCTTATAATATCGCGTTGTTTTGATGCTGCGATTATGAAGGATGCAAGACGCTACGTAAAGTCGGAAAATGTTTTTTTTGAGCATAACTAAGTCGTGCAATAACAATGGGTCAGAGATTCATTTTCCCATATTTTTAGAAAATTGTTTCAACAGTTATGTATAGTAAAACCGACTCACTCAGTCGCGGCAGATTTGTCTTCCAGCCGCGTTTTGTAGAGGGAGAAAGCAACCCCGCCAAACAGCAAAGACAAAGTTACCCCCAGCGACAGCCACGCCGGAAACTTGGCCATGTCGAACATATCGACCACAAAAACCTTGGAGCCGATAAAAATCAGCACCAAAGCCAGCGCATATTTGAGGTACTGAAACCGCACCAGAATAACCGCCAGCGCAAAATACAAAGCACGCAAGCCAAGAATGGCGAAAATATTGCTGGTGTAAACAATGAATGGATCGGTCGTCAGCGCTAGAATAGCCGGAATACTATCCACCGCAAAAATCAGATCCACGCATTCAATCACAACAAGAGCCAAAAACAGCGGTGTGAAGTAGCGGGCCATTTTTCCGGTCTGCGGGTTTTCTTGCATGACGCTGAATTTATTGCCGTGCAATTCAGGCGTTACACGCAAGTGCCGCTGGAAAAACTTGAGCGCGGGGTTTTTGGAAATGTCTTCATCATCCCCATCGCCCGCAAACAGCATTTTGATACCGGTGAAAACCAAAAAAGCCGCAAAGATATACAGCACCCAATGGAAATGCGTCACGATACTGGTACCAAGGCCGATCATAGTACCACGCAAAACAATGACCCCGAGAATACCCCAGAACAAAACGCGATGCTGGTACAGGCGCGGAATTTTGAAATAGGTAAATACAAGCGAGATCACGAAAATATTATCGAGCGACAAAGATTTTTCGACCAGAAAGCCTGTCACATAGAGGCTTGCGTCATTCGCGCCCAGTTCAAACCAGACCCACAGGCCAAACAAAAGGCCCATAGAGATGTAGAAGCCGCTCATCATCAGGCTTTCGCGCATACCGATTTCGCGGTTGCGCTTGTGCATCACACCCAGATCGAGGAACAGCAGGAAGAAAACAACGGCGAAAAAAACCGCCCACATCCACCAGGGTTTATCCATGATTAGTCTCTCCGGTTATGTCGCGGCGGGAATGCGCATGAGAATGCCGTGCATTAGAACAACGCGTCAGCAACGTCTTTCAAAATCGGGGTCAGGCTGTCTTTGATAAGATAATAAATCAAACCAAGGCTGATGCTGACGCCCCAGAAAGCAACGTAGATATTCATCTGCGCACGATCAACCAATCTTTGCCACATAAGTGTGCAAAGCGGAATGATGCCGCCCAGTATAAAAATAACAATGCCGCGCAGAAAAATGACCAGACCATAGTCTGTATCTGTATCACCCGTCAGGTTAGGTTGGCCGGGTCCAAAGAGAAGTTTATCAAGACCGGCGTTACCGATACGCAGGCCGATACCCGTTTTCAAAACACCTTCGCTTAAGATAAAAGCGAAAAGAATGGAAATACACAAAACGATCAGCGCAGGCACAACAGGGCTTTGCGGCTTGCCTTCTTTTTTGGACTGAACCTGATAATTCTTATTGAACTTTTTGGCCTTCAGGACTTTTTCCTTGGCGCCAACCAGATCTGGCTTCTTGTCCTTGCCGAATCCGAACATATCGCAATCCTTCCCTTTGATATCCCAAATATCTTTTCAGCCGTCAGTGTAGCCAAACTGCGGGGAAAAGAGAAGAGTGAAGCGCAAAAGCCACAAGCGGCGGGATCGAACGGGAGTAAGACCGTCAGGCTTTGACGATGTTATGTCGATCCGTAATCCCGACCAATGTATTGCGCGTATCTACGACCAGCTTTGCGTTTTTGGCAACCATGCCATAATCCACACCATCATGGTCTGTCACAATAATCACGGCATCGGCTGCAGCCACGTTTTCAGCCGTCAGCGGCACAGAGGCCATGCCTGTAAAGCTCGCGTGTTCACGCGTTGGCGGCACCATTTCGACATAGGGGTCGTGGAAAGACAAAGCGGCATTGCGTTTTTGCAATAGCTCCATAATCGCAAAACTTGGGCTTTCGCGAATATCGGCCACGTTCTTTTTGTACGCCATGCCCAAAAGCAAGATTTTGGCATCTTTGAGAGATTTACCAAAACGAGCATCCAGCGTCTCGGACAAGCGGTTCACAACAAAACGCGGCATATGCACGTTGATTTCACCTGCAAGCTCGATGAACTTGGTGGAAATCTGGTGTTCGCGCGCCTTCCATGTCAGGTAAAACGGGTCAATCGGAATACAGTGACCGCCCAAACCGGGGCCGGGATAAAACGGCATATAGCCAAAAGGCTTGGTTTTGGCAGCTTCGATCACTTCCCAGATATCAATACCCATCGCGTCGTAAATCACCTTCAGCTCGTTCACAAGCGCGATGTTTACAGCGCGGAAAATGTTTTCTGTTAGCTTCACGGCTTCTGCTGTATCCGCCGAGGATACGGCAACGGTTTGAGCCAAAAACTGGTTATACATTGTTTGCGCCAGTTTCAGCGCAGCTTCACCATCACCGCCCACAACTTTGGGAATAACCGCCGTATGGAATTTGGCATTGCCGGGGTCTTCACGCTCGGGGCTGAAGGCTAAAAAGAAATCTTTGCCAGAGACCAAACCGGTCGCTTCTTCCAAAATCGGGCGCACCAGTTCACGCGTGGTGCCGGGCCATGTGGTGGATTCCAGCACAACCAGCTGACCGGGGCGCAGCGTTTTAGCAATGGTTTTGGTTGTTTCGATGACATAGGTCATGTCCGGTTCGCGGTTACGGTTCAGCGGTGTCGGGACACACATCAAAATCGCATCCACATCCGCCAGCCGTGCAAAATCAGCCGTGGGCAAAAAAGACTGGCTGTTCACAAACTCCGCAATGCGGTCATTGTGGATATTGCCGATATAAGATTTACCCTTGGACAGTTTTTCGATTTTATCCGTATCGATATCAAAACCGACGGCTTTAAAACCTTCCGCACAAATGGCACAGATCAGCGGCAACCCCACATAGCCCAAACCCACCACGCCGATTTTAGCCTTGCGATCAACAAAACGTTGGCACAGCTGATCCACGTTGACCGAGGGCACGGGCATTGGCTTGGGTGTTTTTTGCGGTTGTGCAGTCATTTCGGAATCCTCCATCAAATACCAGTCGATGTTTTACCATATCGGTAACCCGATGCAAGCTGCACCGCCGCAAATGGTCGCAAAACAGGCCTTTAATCCTTCATTTTGCGGGTTTTATCTAAAAGCGTGGTCAAAATTGGCCCTTCCGGACTGTTTTGAAAATGCGCGTCTATATGGCTCTGGATATAATCCAGCTGATTATTCAGCGCCATATGTTCGCTCTGCGAATCTGCCAAAGACTTCAAAGTGCCAATAATGCGCAGTAAATGCTTTAGCACATCGGGCTTGTCTTGGCCTGCGTGACGAATACGGGAGAAAGCGTTGAAAATGATTTCCGGCTCCGACCGTGGTTTACCGATCACGCGAACATGATTGTCATCATCTACAAATTTGTGCCGCGGTAAATTTTCCCGCAGTAAAATCGCCAGCGCATCCGATAATTTATCCAGCGCGGAAATAGCCGTGAAGTTATCGTTGATACCGGGGGACAGGGCGCGCAAACCCACCTCCACCAGATGCCTTGCGGAATATTCAATATCCTGACTGGCGGTACGCACATTGCCCAGAACAATGGCATCGAATACTGCCTTTTCATCTTCGGGGGTAAAATCACGCGCGTTTGATACCATGCCCGCTTTCTCGCCGTGCAATAAATAATCCCCTGCCGATACATTCAGGCGGATCACAATATCGCGTGCTTTAGCGACGGATAAGATTGTTTGGTAATTGATTGTCTGCACATAGCCGCTCGCCAAGCTAAAAAGATCGCCGCCGTTTTCAAACGTTTTTTTCTCGTCAATCTTTTCTGTGTCTTCTACCTCTGTGTGTCTGGTCAGGCGCTGAATGGATTGTTTTAACTCTCGCCCGACTTTTGCAATCACATTATCCGCAACGCTGGACCGCGCAACATGGCTCAGAAAGGCCAATAAAACAAAAAGGTTTGCAAAGCATGCTGCCAGCGCAACCGTGACACAAAGATAGGGCGTTTCACGGGCCAAAGATTTATCGTGCAAGACGACAAGCAGCGCAAAGCAAAATGCAATGCTGCCGAAAAACACACCGATATAAACTTGCGTGGTGCGGTCACCCAAAAAAATCTTGATCAGCCGAGGGCCAAGTTGCGAAGCGGAGAGACTGAGAACAACCATTGTCAACGACACCACAAGTGTTGTCATCGTCATGGTGGAAGATACCAGCAAACGCACAATCGCCTTGGCGTCTTCAATCCCGCCACGATACATGAAGGGTATGTTTTTCAAAGTTTCCGGATAGATCGTATCAACGCCATAGCATGCGGCCACGCCGATCAAATAAAACAGACACACCATGACCGGCACATAGAAAAGACTCTCGCGCGTCAATTGCCAGTAATTGTAAAGTTTGGAAAACATGCAGACCCGCCGGATGTAACTGTGGATACAGCGCTGGAAAATTCCGCGCTGTCCCAAGCCTAACGGCTAAGTGTCAAAATGCAATGTTATAAACGGAAGATAGAAAAACAGCACGCCTGCGTTATGCGCCGCCGTTTTTTTTCTGTTTGTTCTTGCGGCGTTTTTGCGCCCAATAGGAATCACGCTCTTTTTGCTCAGGTGTGCGGCCGTCTTTCGGCTTACCTTTACGGGCGTTTTTGCTGCTGCCTTTGTTGCGATCGCGGCGTTTTGTATCGCTGATCTGCGCGGGATCTTTAGGCTTACGCGGCGCGTTATCGTTAAACGAGCCCTGCGGGCCGCGTTTAATACCAAAGCGATTTTCCAATACATCCATACCTTGATCGACACGCACCAGCGTGCTGTACAGAGCGGCGGTTTCGGCCAAAGGCAAGGCTTCCGCACTTTCGCGCAGCGCTTGTACTTTTTTGCCATGGTAGAAATCAGCAAAATTACGAACTAGTTTGTCGCCCTTGGGCTGGTTTGCGGCGGCGGCGACTTCGTCGAAAAGATTCGAAATAAAAGCCGTCGCTTCGCTCAGCGCCGGCTTCAACATTTTTTCTACATGCACAGATGCGCGGGGATCTTTGGCAAGCGCATCGTTAAACATTTTTGACAGGCTGCCTTTTCCGGGCAGATTATCATTCGCCATCAAAACAGCGGGCTTATGATGGCTTTGTGCAATGTGTGAAATCGCTTGTAATGTCTGTTCAATGTGTGGGTTTTCGTTCAGTTCTTTAAATCGCTCTGCCGCGTTTTCAGCCGTAAAGGCTGCATGGCTGATTTTGCGGAACGGATCGTTCGGACGGTGACGCAAAACATCCCAGCGTGTGCCGGCCTGTTGTGGCGGGCAGACAAAACCGGGCTGTTGCGCGGAGCGTTCCGGCACCATCATCAAAATCCATTTGCTTTGGCCTGGCTGTAAATCGCCGATGCGCTGCAGGTTATTGAGTGTGTTTTTGTACTCGTGAATTTCTTCCGGCAGCAAAATCATATTGCCAAAGTGGTTCTGGCGGAATTTCGGCTCCACACCACTGCGCTGATCGGGATCAATCTCTTTGCTTTGTGCCCAAAGGCCAGAGCCGGAGCGTTCAATGATATGATCGATATTTGTTTCATATTGCTTGCCGTCTGCATCAGACGGATCCAAGCCTTTTTTCATCCGCTCGATCCCGTAATCGGAGATACCGAGGGCTTTCAGATCATCGGCGTGGTTTTCGCCAACAAACTGCAAAAAGCGCGAGCGCACGTTCTTCAGGTATTCCTGATGAATGGCGGCATTTTCATCTTGGGTGATTTTTGAATAAAGAACCGGCACCAGCTTGAAGCCCTGCGGGACGTCTTTGATAATGTCTTCGAATTGTTCTTTTTGATTTTGGCTTTTTTCAGCCTTTTGCAAAATACGCGTATCGGGGTTCACGCTAGGCTGCATTTTTGCAGCGCGGGCCCAATGGGCGGCATTGTCTGCCAGATTGTTGCGAATTTCTTGCTGCAAGTCGCCAATGGACGGGGGAGACGGAACCTTGCCCGGTGGACTAAACCCCGGAGCAGATGTGATCTCAGTGATCGTTTCAGCCGAAACCCGTTTGGTCAACAGTGCCTCCGTCATCTCAGGCGGTGCAGCGTAAGACGAATTGTCTTTTGGTGTCCTATTTTTATGCGAAACGCGCACTAAAATCAATGGAATAATTTTAAATTACTTTTGTAATTAAATTGTCTATTTAAATCATATATTTGTAATTATATGTCGCAACGCCGCATAATGGGCCAAATTCTGGAAAATAAACCCGTATTAGCCATTTCCCCATACGAATCAACCGTTAAAGAATGGCGTCACCAGAAAAAACAGACATAAAAACAGGCGCCTGTGACAGCGCCTGTTTTAAAAAAATCCACGGGATGCGGTCGCCGGATTACATCAAAGGCGATGTTTTGGTGATGCCTTTGATTTTTTTGACATCACGTTCAATAGCGGCTGCACCCACATACGTCACGCTCATATGGCGCGTATCATTTTGTGCGGCCGGCGCGAAAGACACGCTGAGCACGCCTTTCATCTTTTTCACGTCCTGCACAATATCTTCACACTGTTTATCGGTCAGGGCTTTATCAAATTCGGCGCGAAAGGCGGGTAGCATGCTCATGGTTTCAGTCCTTGTTCAAATCCTGATTAATCGAAAACTTCTTCCCAGCTGGCTTTCAGGGCTTTGTCCATCTCGGCCATTGTGACCTTGATACCAAGATCCGCCAATGATGTCACACCATGCTGTGCAATCCCGCAAGGCACGATACCGCTGTAGTGCGATAGATCAGGCGATACGTTAATGGCTACACCGTGGAAGGCGACCCATTTACGTACACGTACACCAATGGCCGCAATTTTGGCTTCGGTGCCTTTGGGCCTGTCATAGGGCTCCATATTTACCCAGATGCCCACGCGGCCTTCACGTCGCTCCCCCTTCACATCAAAATGTGCAAGGGCACGAATGACCCATTCTTCCAGATCACGAATATAAGTTTTCAGATCGGGGCCTTCGCCTTTGCTGCGGCGTTGTAAGTCCAACATCACATAGGCCACACGTTGGCCGGGGCCATGATACGTGTATTGCCCGCCACGACCGGCGGTATAAACCGGAAAGCGCGGGTTCAGCATATCTTTTGCTTCCGCACTGGTGCCGGCGGTATAAACAGGCGGATGTTCCAAAAGCCAGATGTAATCATCTTCAGCTTTTTCACGAATCATGTTCACCTTTGCGTCCATAAAGCCGAGCGCGCGGTCGTACGGCACGGGCCTGTCATCGATATGCCAGAAAACACGCTGACGTTTTTTAGCAGATGCTTTGGTTTGGGATTTCACGGCAGTTTGTTCTGCGATGGCCATAAAAAGCGCTTTCTATTATAAAAAAACCACATTTTGATAAAATCTGAATACTGTAAACATATTCTTTCACCAAGGATTTGCAAAGCCCCTCTTGACATATCGGGCCCCTGTCTCTAGAAAAAATTTCAGCAAACATATATTGTTTTTTTTAAAATTTCAACATTCTGTAAAAAGAAGGAAACACCCCATGTTCAAACGCTGGTTCAATAAAGCTGCGAATTCCTTCGACGAGGTCAAAGAAATGACCACGCGCCAACTGCCCGTTCCCGATCTGGAAGGCACGGAAAAATTCGTACAACTGAACGCGAAACGCACCAAAGACGGTTACTGGACAATCAACATCCAAAACAACATCAAAACCGTCACCGCCGGTGTACAAGAAGTCAGCCGCGCGTATCGCACCGCCATCAGCAAACACACAGGCCGTTATGTGAGCGGGTCGGATGATACGGATTTCCGCATGAACTTCGATGCCGCGTTCCTGATCTTGCGCGACATGGAAGAGTCTTTGTTGAAATACCGCGATACACCGCCAGGTGCTGAACCTGACAAACATTTCATGGCTGCATACCGTTTGCTGCCGCAAGCCTTCCGCGAACAGATGGACGATATCTTTTTCGAGCGCACTGCCGAAAAAGGCGAAATCCTCGCCGCCAAAAAACCACAAGCCACACCGGCTGCAAAACCGAACACACCCAAAAACGGTTTTCCGCCGAACTAAAAGGTCATGGCTTTGCTTAAAGCAATTTTAATATCCACGGTAACGGCGGTCATTTATATGGCCGCCGTTCCTGCATGGGCAGGTTTTGATCCAACCGTGCCGAATACAGGTCACATGAACATTACGCTGGAAGGCGTGCCGGATTTTAAAGACGTTCCTGCAGAACATGCCGTAAAAAAACGTGCGGCGGATATTAACTTTGCATCACACAAACAGGCCCGTACTTTTCGCAGCCGTTTACGCGACGGACTGAAACAAGAAGCCAATTTCAACGGTCATTACCGCATTGTCACTTATGGCTGCGGCACAGCCTGCCAGTCACATTTTGTCTTGGATCTTGAAACAGGAAATATCGTCGGCGGTTTCAGTGGCGCGGCTGAATTTCGCATAGACAGCGGCTTGATTATACGCGCACCAGTAAGTGCCGAGCCACAAGATCTGCGTGCAGTATATGACATACCGGATACCGTTTTTTTCGAAGTGCGCGATCACAAACTATCGGAGATATTACGCATTTCGCTCAACTGGTCTTGGGACGCGGGCGAAACAAAACCCCGCCAATAAAATCAATACTTCCAGAAGCTCGGCACGAACAGGGCATAGACGGTAAACATTTCCAGCCGTCCGATAATCATCACGATGTTCAAAACCCATTTCGCCCCATCTGGCAGATGCGCGAAGTTTCCGGCGGGGCCAAGTTCTGCAGTTAAGCCAGGTCCTGCGTTTGCCATGGCTTGCGCCACACTGCTGATACCGCCCAGAAAATCGAGGCCATAGGCCATCATCACCAGCGAAAAGAACGCAAAGGTCAGCAAGAACATAAATAGGAAATTACGCACGCTATGCATGATGCGCTCATCAACCACACGACCTGCGTAATGTGTGGTCACAATTGTATTGGGATAAAGGTTACGTACAAACTGGGCATAAAGCCCTTTAAACAGCAACTGCCAGCGGAAGATTTTGATCGAGCCTGCGGTCGAGCCCGCGCAGCCGCCGATAAAATACAGAAAGAATAAAACACCCAAACCAAAACTGCCCCAGCGCGAAAAATCGGCAGAGGCAAAGCCCGTACCGGTCAGCATCGACGTCACGTTAAAGCTGGTGGCGCGGATAGCGGACGACAGTGGCATGCTGTTATGCAGCCAGTTCCACATAGATAAAATAATAATCGCGACAAGCCATGCGCCCAAAAGCCCTTTGACCTGCGTATAACGGCGCATGGATTTATCACCATGGCGCACCATGAGAAAATGCACATAAACCACCAGCGGCATCGCACCCGCCATCATAAACAAGATAGTGACAACCTCGATCCAAACGGAATCAAAATAAGCGATGGAATTATCATGCGTAGAAAACCCGCCAGTCGAAATTGTGGTCATGGCATGGTTCAGCGCATCGAACCAATTCATCCCCGCCAGATGCAAAAGCATGGCGCAGACCGATGTCAGCACCACATAAATGCAAGCCGTCAGTTTTACAAAGTAATCGACACGGCCCACAATTTTGCCAGAGATGTCAGAAGATTCAGACTTAAACAAGTTCATGCCGCCGATACGCAACATCGGCAAAAGCGCCATGGCCATGACGATAATCCCGATACCGCCCAGCCATTGCAAAATAGACCGCCACAACAATAAATCATGCGACATCGTATCCAGCCCCGTCAGCACGGTGGAACCTGTGGTCGTCAAGGCCGATACCGTTTCAAACATCGCATCGGTATAAGACAAACCAAGGTTGCTGAAATAAAGCGGCATGGAAGAAAACAGCGCCAGCACAACCCAGCATGAAAACGTCAGCATGTAGCCGGTATGAATACTAATGTTTGGCTGTAGGTTAGATTTATTGGCGGCAATCAATGACCCGCCGAAAAAGGCTGTCAAAAAGGCTGCATTCACGAAGGCAATGTCAAAGCTGCCTTGCGACAGTTTCGCCAGAAGCCCGATAGAGGCCAAGGCCGCGGCCAGAATAACCAGCAAAAGCCCGTTGGCGTATCCGATCAAGCGGAAATCCAAAAAGCCCGTTTTCATGACTGTCATCTTCGATCCTTTCGCCAAGACTCAAAGCGCATGGCTTGCGGGAGCCTAGGCCCACGGGCTGACGTTTTAAAGAAATTTTTGAACAGCCTGCCCGAATCATGCGCCAGTGCCTTGTAAAACCTGTTCTTATCGGCACATAGTTAATTACCATAAATTATACAGATGACGGTCTATGAGCAGGAAACAGGCATGCAGCGCAGGGGAGACGCTGCAAAAACGCCTGCGGCCTGAATATCCTTGCGGGTTTAGTGTTGATCTGGTATTTCCATACGGCAGTTTTTGAATAGGAAACTGTCCTACCTAAAGATGCGGTCATGGCGGAATTGGTAGACGCGCAACGTTGAGGTCGTTGTGGGGCAACCCGTGGAAGTTCGAGTCTTCTTGACCGCACCATTTACCTGATAATCGAAAACCTTTTTTAAGGGCCGAAGCCTTCTTGGTTTAAAGGCCAAAGCCTTTGCGCGGTGCCTGCTTTTTCGCGGGTGGCGATTTTTTGGTGTTTTCGTTTGCGGGTTTTTTCACAGCAGAGAATTTCTGACGCAATGAATCTGGCGCCGCTTTTGGTGGTGCGGGCGGCGCAATACCTGCACGCAATAACCCTTCGCGAATTTGCGCGTCGGTATAGGGCGCATAGCCATTTTCATGACGAATGATTGCTTTGACGACAGGAAACAAATGGTCAAACCGGCGCAGATCCAATTCCTGATCCGGCGTGAATCCTGTTTCGCGTGACACGGCATTTATGTAAGCCTCCGTGTTGTTTTCGACATCAGGCGCCCAGCGTTCAATCACTTCACGGATCGTATTGCGGTCATATTTCTTTTGATAGTTGATCAAAATACGCGACATGGCGCGGATGCCCCATTCAGGTTCGCTGAATGTAAAAAAACGCGCGTCCGGCTGGTCTGGCGCCAAACCTTTCCAACGGTCACGTGATTTTTCAATGTTACCCGGATTATTATTGCGCACACCACGGCTGGGTTTTTGCACTGCCATAAATATCTCCTTCTGAATAACAACGTATACGGCCAAACGGGTTTTATTGTTCCCGTCTGTTGCGTCCAATCATCCCTCTAAAGCCATGACAAAATCAACCCCGCGACGCGCTGTTGGTATTAGGGTAAAAATAACCCTCCATAAAGCAGCGTGTGCAGGGCGCAACGCCAACATCCTATTGCCGAAAATAAGTCCAAAAGCCTATAAAACCGTGCTATTCT
Source organism: Alphaproteobacteria bacterium (assembly GCA_041743265.1). Classification (GTDB taxonomy): domain Bacteria; phylum Pseudomonadota; class Alphaproteobacteria; order Micavibrionales; family UBA2020; genus UBA2020. The sequence continues at coordinate 13,505 of JBGTNC010000077.1, forward strand.
GCTGCCACCTTGCCGCGCGTGGGGTGCTTGCCTCGTACAAGACCTACCGACGCTTTTATTCATCAGGAGTTTTTTGACATCATGGCCCTTAAAAAGGATTCGCTTTATCAAGCTGCGCTGGATTATCACCGTGAGCCAAATGGCCCGGGCAAAATTTCCATTACGCCAACAAAGGCTTTGGGTACGCAGCGCGATTTGGCCTTGGCCTATTCTCCCGGTGTGGCAGCACCTTGCGAAGAAATCGCGGCGGATCCGAATACAGCCGCACTCTATACCGCACGTGGCAATCTGGTTGCTGTGATTACAAACGGTACGGCCGTTTTGGGTCTTGGTGATATCGGCCCGCTGGCGGCAAAGCCTGTGATGGAAGGTAAAGCTGTTCTGTTCAAAAAATTCGCTGGCATTGATGCTGTGGATTTGGAGCTGGATGAAAGAGACATCGACAAAATCGTTGATATCGTCGCAGCACTGGAACCCACCTTTGGTGGTATCAACCTTGAAGACATCAAGGCACCCGAATGTTTTGAAATTGAACGCCGCTTGAAAGAGCGCATGAATATTCCCGTATTTCACGATGACCAGCATGGCACAGCTATTATTGTGGGTGCTGCCTTTACCAACTGGATGAAATATTCGGGCCGCAAACTGAAAGACGTAAAGCTGGTGACATCTGGCGCCGGCGCCTCTGCTATGGCTTGCGTGAATTTGTTGCTGGCCCTGGGCCTGCCCAAAGAAAACATTACCCTGACAGACCGCGCAGGCGTTGTGTACAAAGGCCGCAACGAGAGCATGGATCCGGTCAAAGAAAAATTTGCACAAAACACCAAACACCGCACGCTTGCCGAAGCGATCAAAGGTGCGAACGTATTTCTGGGCCTGTCCGGCCCCGGTGTTTTAAATGGCGCGATGGTAAAAACTATGGCTGATGCGCCATTGATTATGGCGCTTGCCAACCCCACACCTGAAATTATGCCGGAAGAAGCACGCGCAGCAAAACCCAATGCCGTGATTTGCACAGGCCGCTCGGATTACCCAAACCAGGTGAATAACGTTTTGTGTTTCCCCTTCATCTTCCGCGGCGCGTTGGATGTGGGTGCGACCACGATTAACGAAGAAATGAAACTGGCCTGCGTCTACGCCTTGGCCAAACTGACCATGGCTGAATCAAGCGCGGAAATGGCGACTGTTTACGGTGATGACCCGCTGCAATTCGGTGCGGATTATCTCATTCCGAAGCCTTTCGATAACCGTTTGATTTTGGAACTGCCGCCTGCCGTTGCACAAGCTGCGATGGATTCAGGTGTTGCCACCCGCCCGATCAAAGATATGGATGCCTATCGCGCCAGCCTTGAAAAATACGTTTTCAAATCCGGCCAATTGATGCGCCCCATTTACGACCGCGCGGCCGCCAACCCCAAACGCATTGCTTTTTCCGAAGGCGAAGAACAACGTGTTTTGCATGCCGCACAAACAATTATTGACGATGGCATTGGCCGCCCGATTTTGATTGGCCGCGAAGAAGTCATCACCACACGCCTGAAGCGTATGGGTTTACGGATGCGCAAAGACGTTGATTTCGACCTCGTCAACCCTGAGTCCGATCCGCGTTATAACGATTACTGGACAACCTATCACCAGTTGATGGAGCGCAAAGGCGTGACGCCCGCTATTGCCAAACAAGCCGTGCGGACACGCAACTCCGTGATTGCAGCGTTGATGGTGCATAAAGGCGATGCAGATGCCTTGATCTGCGGCACAATTGGCCGCTACGACCGTCACTTCAAATACATCACAGATGTGATTGGCCATGCAGAAGGTGAAGGCACCTATGCCGCCATGAACGTAATGATCCTGTCCAAAGGTACTTACTTTTTGTGCGATGCCTATGTGAACTGTAACCCCACGGCGGAACAAATTTGCGACATGACCATTCTGGCCGCAAAAGAAGTGCGTCGTTTCGGGGTAGAGCCCAAAATTGCGCTGCTGTCCCATTCAGATTTCGGCAGCATCGACAGACCTGATACCATCAAAATGCGCCGCGCGGCAGAGATGATCCGCGAACGCGCGCCAGATCTGGAAGTGGAAGGCGAGATGACGGCTGTTGCCGCCTTCTCCCCCGAAGTACGCCAGATGATGTTCCCCAATTCGCAACTGCGCGGTCAGGCAAATTTGCTGATCATGCCCAATATCGATGCTGCAAACATCACGCACCATATTATGCGTGAACTGGGTGATGGCATTACAGTGGGCCCATTGCTGCTGGGGGCTGCCAAGCCTGCACACATCATGGTGCCATCAGTGACATCGCGCGGGATTATCAATGCGGCAGCTTATGCCTCCGTCTGCGCACAGCTGCTGGAAAAAGACCAACTGCCTTTGCTGGCCGCCGCCACACCAAAAAACAAAAAGCCGAAGGCCAAAAAACCCGCTGCAAAGCCTGCCGCGAAAGCCAAGGGTAAAACAAAAACCGCCAAAAAAGCAAAACCGACGCCCAAAAACAAAACCCGCAAACGCGCATAAACTTCACACGACCTATAAAACTGGCTGGATATGCAACAACTGGAAGAACAAGAAGGCGTAGACGAACGCCCCGATGACCAGCTGCCTCTCGATATTCCGGCGGAGCAGCAAATCGGCCTTGCGGATGATTTTATCCGCGAGGTGATCTTGCTGTTGGAGGACGAAGGCACGGATACCATCCGCCAGCGGTGCGAAAATCTATCTGACCCGGATGCGGCGGAGCTTTTGACAAAAGTCGGCCCCTTGCGTCACCGTCTCGTGGATATTTTAGAAGACAGTTTGTCACCGGAAGTATTTTCCTACCTCGGTTACGAAATCTTGAACGATCTTTTGGGCCATATGTCAGGCCCGCATATCGCCTCGATCGTGAACGAGCTGGAATCGGATGATGCGATCAACCTGATCAACGAGTTGGACGAAGGACGGCGCAGCGAAATCTTGCGCCACCTGTCGCGCAAAGTGCGCGCGGTTGTTGAAGAGGGTTTGAACTTCCCCGAAGAATCTGCGGGCCGTTTGATGCAGCGCGAATTTGTGGCCATCCCGCAGTTTTGGACTGTTGGTAAAACGGCCGATTACCTACGCGCCGCCGCAGAAGCGCTACCACATAAATTCTACGACGTGTTTATCGTCGACCCCATGCACAAATACGTGGGATCCGTCACGCTTAGCGATGTTTTATGCACGCAGCGCGGGTTTAAAATGGAATCCATTCTGGACGAAAACCATGTCAAAATTCCGGCCACGATGGATCAGGAACATGTCGCGCATTTGTTCCGTCGTAAAGATTTGCTCTCCGCCCCTGTGGTCGATGATGTCGGCCGCTTGATTGGTGTGATTACGGTCGATGACATCGTCGACGTTATCGATGCGGAAGCCGAAGAAGATTTGCTGAGCATGGGTGGTGTAACGGATTCTGATATTTACAGCTCTACCATTTCCACAGCCCGTTCGCGCTCGTCATGGTTGCTCGTCAACTTGCTGACAGCTTTTATCGCGGTCAGCGTGATCAGCCTGTTTGAAGCATCGATTGAAAAAGTGGTCGCCCTCGCCGTGTTGATGCCGATTGTGGCTTCCATGGGCGGCAATGCCGGCACACAAACGCTCACCGTTGCCGTGCGCGCACTTGCCACCAAAGAACTATCGTCCACCAACGCATGGCGGGTGATTGGCAAGGAATCCAGAGTGGGCATCCTGAACGGGATTTTCTTTGCACTGCTGCTAGGTGCGCTTGTCTGGTGGTGGTTTGGCGACATGATGCTGGGCGGTGTGATTGCTGTGGCCCTTGTGATCAACTTGGTCGTCGCGGGATTCTTTGGTGCCTTCGTGCCCATTACGCTGACAAAGCTGAACATTGACCCGGCCCCGGCCGCCGGTATTTTCCTGACCATGATGACGGATGTGATCGGATTCTTCGCCTTTTTAGGGTTGGCGACGATGTTCTTAATCGATTAAATCCAATTAAATAACTGAAAAATAACAATATATTATCGCGTTATGGACAGTGCGGCCGTGCCTGTCTAGGATAGACCTCTGATATTTTTCATCCCGTATAAGGTTTCGTTTCTTGGGCAAGCTGCAAAAAACCGCAGAAGGCGTTTTCAAAAAAAGTGATGTGGCAGCTGCCATCGCTGCCTTGAACGCGAAAGAATGCCGCGAGAAATTATTTGAAGCCTGCGCTGACAACGATACAGCGACGCTGGAAGCCCTCATTATCAAAGACCCTACGCTGCTGCATATGCGCGACGATAGCGGCTGGACGCCGCTACATGCCGCCACAGGCTGGTGTGCGGTCGAGACCGTTGAAATACTGCTGCGCATGGGTGCCAACCCCGAAAGCGCCGACAGCAAGGGCCAGAGCCCGCGTGAACTTGCCCATCAATTAGGGTTTGGCACGCTGGCGGGTATGATGACAGATATTCCAAAAGACAATCAGGCCCGCGCCAAGATCATCGAAAAAGAAGCATTGAAGCGCGAGATTTGCACGATTACTGCAGGATTACCCAAGCCCTGCACCGTGCATAAACACCCGCTGCGCCTGAAACATTGACGCGCCCCCTGATTCCGTAAAAAAGATTCACGCTGCAACGGATAGAACTTGCCGCCTGTTTTTTGTATGGTGAAGCAGAAGAAAAACGCTGCATTCCGTTATACCAAGGAGCCCTTATGAACCCGACCCCGCAACAGAAAGAAGCTGTCATGCCAGAATCCTATACCGCCAAGGCTTTGGATTATCCGTCACTGGGTTTTGATCTGGGGGAAGAGGCCGACATGATCCGCGAGACGGTGCGCAATTTTGCGCAAGACAATATTGCACCGATTGCGGCACAAGTAGATCATGCGAATGAATTCCCGAACGGTCTTTGGGCAGAGTTTGGCAAGCTGGGTTTGCTGGGCATTACGGTTGCCGAGGAATACGGCGGCTCCGGCATGGGGTATATCGAACATATTATTGCGATGGAAGAAATCTCCCGCGCATCGGCCTCCATTGGCTTATCTTACGGCGCGTTTTCCAACCTCTGCGTTAATCAAATCCACCTGAATGGTACGGAAGAACAAAAGAAACGCTACCTGCCCGACCTTTGTGCAGGCCGCAAAATCGGCGCGCTGGCAATGTCCGAAACAGGAGCCGGATCCGACGTTGTTTCTATGAAGCTGAAGGCCGAGAAAAAAGGCGACAGCTATGTTCTGAATGGCAACAAAATGTGGATCACCAACGGGCCGGATGCGGACACGCTGGTCGTCTATGCCAAGACAGATACATCTGCAGGATCGAAAGGCATCACCGCCTTTATTATCGAGAAAACATTTTCCGGTTTCACAACTGCGCAAAAGCTGGACAAACTCGGCATGCGCGGCTCCAACACCTGCGAGCTGGTGTTCCAAGATTGCGAAGTCCCCGCCGAAAACGTGCTGGGCGAAGTGGGCCGTGGCGTGAATGTTTTGATGAGCGGGCTGGATTACGAGCGCGCTGTGTTATCCGCAGGCCCGCTTGGCATTATGCAGGCTTGTATGGATGTGGTTATTCCCTATTTGCATGAACGCAAACAGTTTGGCCAAAGCATTGGCGAATTCCAATTGATGCAAGGCAAACTGGCCGATATGTATGTAGCGCTGAATACCGCCCGCGCCTATGTCTATGCCGTAGGCAAAGCTTGTGACCGCAAGCAAGTCACCCGCAAAGACGCAGCGGGCGCTATTCTATACGCCGCAGAAAAAGCAACATGGATGGCACTGGAAGCCATTCAATGCTTGGGCGGCAATGGTTATATCAACGAATACCCGACAGGCCGTTTGCTGCGCGATGCCAAGCTCTATGAAATCGGCGCAGGCACTTCCGAAATCCGCCGCATGCTGATCGGCCGCGAGCTGTTTAAAGAGACGGCTTGACGATTTGGCGGAGCGAGACTGGCGCATCTTCAACCGCCGCCTGACGCAAGGCCACGCGCTTCGGATCTTTTTCGAGTGACCAGCGGATCATGGCGGCGTCTTCGTCTTCGGTGAAGTAAATTTCTGTGACCTTCGCCAGAATTTCTGTGCGGGCCGCCGTAAAGCTTTCCGCATCCAGCTTGCCTTTGGCCGCTTTCAAGGCGGTGCGTTGCATCTGTGACAATACATCACGTTCACGATCGGGCAGTGTTTCAAAAAAGGCGGTTTGCAGGGCTTTGGTGGATGTCAGTGTCATAAATTGCGGGCCATAGGCATCTGACAAAAGCGCGTCAATTTGTGCCGGTTGTGCCATAGTGCCCTTATCTGCGGTCAGATCTTTAAACTTTTCCAACGTATCGCCTGCACGAAAAGCCATCGACTGACCCATGAGGAAGCCGTATTTATAATGCTCCAACCCATCCAGCATGATCTCGGTGAACAAACTGCGACAAAACGCAGCATCGCTTTTAAAACTGTCATGCGGTTTGTCTTTTAAGAACCGTTGAATGCAGCGATAGGCGGGCGTGGTGCGTTTTTGAATATCTTGCAGATACGCAGGATTACCCGCGGTATTTTGTTTTGCTGCCGCCAGTGTTTCAATCGTGCAGGCATCTGCTTCTTGCATCATTTTCTGAATAAACACAGCGCGCGCCATCGACACACGGTAGGGGTCCGCTGCAACATCACCTTTGCCATCAGACATCTGTGCAATATGGCGGTATTCATGTTGCGCGGTCAGGGCCATGCCCACGGGATCGCCGTTATTTGTGATAGCGACTTCAAAACCTTTACCCTCACCAGGCGGGCGGGCATAGCCGAAAGTGCCTTTCATGAAACGTGAATGGCGGACTTGCAAATCAACGCCCACCTCTTGGCCGTGTTGTAGCAACGCGGGGCCGCCTTCAAGCGTCATCATAGCATCCAGCATATCGGCCTTGCGGTCTTCGTGGCTGCCGTATTTACGCTCATGCATCCAATCACGCAGCAAACCAACCCAGCGGCTGACAGCCCCTGTGGGTGCGGATGATGTGGTGGATGTAGGTGGCATGATCAAACACTCAAAGATTGGCAACTTGCCATAGTATAGCCAAAAATGATTAACAAAGTGAAGGCCTTAAGCCAAATTTTGTAAAAAATCAGCCGATTCAGACAGCTTTGCGTGCAGCAAAAACTCGCGGTTACCATCCCCACCCGGAATAGGACTGTCGAGCGGGTCATCTACGATAAAGCCTGATTCTTGCAAAAACCGCGTGACCGCCGCCACGGCGGCAGCGCGTACAGCAGGGTCTTTCACAATGCCACCCTTGCCGATATTTTCGCGGCCCGCTTCAAACTGTGGCTTCACCAGCACGACAGCCACAGCCTTTTCGGCCAGCAATGGCAGCACAGCGGGCAATGCTTTGGTCACGCTGATAAAGCTGAGATCGACCGCCAACAGGTCGATCTTGTCGGGCACCTGCGTAGTTGTAATATCTTTGGCGTGCAGGCCTTCCAGATTAACAACGCGGGCATCCTTGCGCAGTTTTTCATGCAACTGATCATGACCAACATCCACCGCGAAAACTTTGGCGGCACCGTTGGTCAGTAAAACATCGGTAAACCCGCCTGTGGAAGCGCCGAGATCAAGACAAGTTTTGCCTGTGACCAATACCGAGAATTTTTTCAATGCGTGTGACAGCTTCATCCCGCCGCGCCCGACCCAAGGATGCACCGCGCCCAGAATATCAATATCTGCCGTATCGGGCACAGCGAAGGCAGGCTTTTGCTGTACGGTGCCATCAACCTGCACAAGACCTGTTTTAATCATCTCTTGCGCACGCGCACGACTGTCTGCCAGATTTTTGGCTACCAGAAATTGATCAAGCCGCATTTAAATTCCTCCTGTAAGCATGGGCATACTGTAGGCATATACCAGACACAAAACAACAACCACAACAGGCGGCAAGCGGTAGCGCAACAACACAGCAAGAACCACAGTCATAAACACAGCATCGGCCGGTGTTTGATACGCGCTGATCAACACAGGGTCAACCAATGCGCCCGCCAACAATCCCACAACAGCAGCATTGAGACCCGCCAGCATGGGGGCTGCTGATTTAAACGCCGCTAAACGCTGCCAGAAATGCAAGCCCGCCACCGCCAAGAGCAACCCGGGCAAGAAAACAAACAATAACGCCAGCACCGCCCCCGTGGCAGATGCCGTAGGCATCACCGCCGCACCAAGCCCGGCCGCGATGGTAAAAAGCGGGCCCGGCACGGCCTGCGCCGCACCATACAGCGCCATGAATTGTTCCGATGGCAGGGCAC
>JBGTNC010000078.1:0-3472 GCA_041743265.1 Alphaproteobacteria bacterium
GGCGCCACTGTTTCCGTAGCCGATGCCACGAAAGACGCGACACAACGCGTGATCGAGCGCGTTTTTTCTGCGGCTGAAAAAGCAGTGATCGAAGAATATTTCGACATCAAAACCGATAAAAACGACGCCGACAAGAAGCACAAAAAGAACAAGCACAAAGGTCTGCCACCAGGACTTGCCAAAAAAGACAAACTGCCGCCAGGCCTTCAAAAACAGTTGGAGAAAAACGGCCGCCTGCCGCCGGGCCTTGCCAAAAATGAATTGCCCGCCAGCCTGCAAAACAAACTCTATCCGCCCAAAAAAGGCACACGCCGCTACGTGGTCGGCGATGATGTTGTGCTGATCGATACAGCAACGGATGTCATTCTCGATATCATACGCGGTGTCATCCGCAACCAGAGGTAAAAATGCCCCATCAAGATTTTCTGCACATCATGCAAGAACGCGGGTTTTTGCATCAATGCACAGACATAGACGCACTTGGCAAAAAGCTCTCCGAAGGCACCGTCACCTGTTATACAGGTTATGATGCAACGGCTGCCAGTTTGCACGTGGGCAGCTTGCTCTCGATTATGATGATGCGCTGGTTTCAAAAATGTGGCCACAAACCCATTGTATTGATGGGTGGCGGCACAACCAAGGTCGGCGACCCTTCCGGCAAAGATGAAAGCCGTAAATTGCTGGATGATGCTGGCATTGCCGCCAATATTGCAGGCATTCGTCAGGTCTTTGAAAAATTCCTGAATTTTGGCACAGGCAAAACAGATGCCGTGATGGTCAATAATGCCGAGTGGCTGGAAAAACTGAACTACATCGAATTCCTCCGCGATTATGGCCGCCACTTCACCATCAACCGCATGATGACGTTTGATAGCGTTAAAACGCGGCTGGAACGTGAACAGCCCCTCACATTTCTCGAATTCAATTACATGATTTTGCAGGCCTATGACTTTTTGGAGCTCAACCGTAAATACGGTTGCACGCTGCAATTCGGCGGGTCTGACCAATGGGGCAATATCGTTAACGGCATCGATCTGGCGCGCCGCATTGACCAAGCCGAGATTTATGGCTTTACCTCCCCGCTGCTCACCACATCCTCCGGCGCAAAAATGGGCAAGACAGCCTCGGGCGCTGTCTGGCTGAACGCCGATATGCTGAGCGCTTATGATTACTATCAATTCTGGCGCAATACAGAAGATGCCGATGTGGGCCGTATGTTGAAGTATTTCACCGAGCTACCTATTGATGAAATTGCAAAGCTGGAAGCCCTGAAAGGGGTTGAGATTAATGAAGCGAAAAAAACGCTCGCCTTCGAGGCCACAAAAATGTGCCACGGCGAACAAGCCGCCACAGATGCCGCCGAAACAGCGCGTAAAACCTTTGAAGAAGGAAGCTCTGCCGAAGGCTTGCCCACCATAACGCTGCCCCGTGCGACATTGTCCGAAGGTATTCCCGCTTTCGTCCTGTTCAAAGATGCAGGCCTTGCCGCTTCCGGCGGTGAAGCGCGGCGATTGATTGCCGGCGGTGGTGCCAAGGTGAATGATACGAAAGTTGAAAACGACCAACAGATCATTTCACTGGCCGATATGAACACGGATCAAGTCATCAAACTATCCGCCGGAAAGAAAAAACACGCGCTTGTCGTGGCCGGCGAATAAAAGCCGTTATTCAAAGAATATCTTGCGCAGAATGCCCGGGGCCAGCACAGCCAGCGGATTAACCACGACCGAGGGCTGTGACATAGCGCCGCGGATGGTATAGGTTGCCGCCAACAGTCCCTCACCGCCCGCTGTCAAAATATCCCCCACCAACGGAATGCCGCTGATAATAGAACTGACTTCAGACACAGGGATAATTGTCCCGTTCAAATCAAACTGTCGCGCCCAATAGTCAATTTCACCTTCAAAGGTCAAACCCAACGATGTACCAGATGTCCGGCCATCACGGATACTGATCAACCTAACATTCTTCTGCTGATCTGGCTGGCCACGATCTGTATAACTGAAATTTGCACGTGCTTTTTTAAAGCTCAGACCAGAGCCATTTAACAAATCCAGCACGCCAACAAGCGACATGGCGTTCAACAACTTTGCCAGCACGGGCGTATCTTTTAGGGCAAAGTCGCTTATCTGCGCCGAGCCCACAAGATCACGTGCGCCGCCTTTCGGATTAGGTTCACCTTGCAACGCGAGCTTACCACCGCGAATGGAGTTTGTAATACCCAAGACAGCCAGTGCAGCCCCGGCATTATCCGCCTCGAACCGCAAACTATGCGCAGATTTTTCTGGCATATAACGTAAATACACGGCTTTGCCGCCCACGGTTGCATCTACTTCTAGCTGGTCTAGCCGCTGCCACTTGTTGCGCTTCAACAACATTTTTACATCCGTCATTGCGCGGTCTTTGCCTAACAACAATCGTTTAACGGCCATACTAATCTGTAACGGCGTTACAATCTTTGCGGCTTCTGCGTCGCTGTTTGTAACGGGCTTCCCAGCCTCCCCCATAAAAGCCGAGGCATCAAACTGGCTGCCCGATACCTTGACCAAGAGCCCCTCTGCGCCCCGATCTTCTGCCTCGATGCCAATTTTCGTTTCCCCGAACATCAGGTTCGACAGCATCGCTTTTTTGAGAACTGTTTCACCTTTTGCATCACGCTTAAAACTCAAATCTCCAGCCAGCAGCAGCCCTGCCGTTTCCAGCGAAAGATCGCCGATGCGCTGTAGGTTGTTTTGCAGTAACGCAAGATTCAAAGACAGCGTGCCACTGGCAGCCGCTGGCTTTTTGAAATCAAGCATCGGAATGGTCAGCGCCATGCCAGACAATTCACTCTTCAGATCAAGCCGCGCTTTACCGTCAAACCCGGCCTGATAGGTTACATCCGATACCATCTGCCCTTTGGCTTCCAACATATCCGGCACGCCAAAATGTTTGAGCAGCGCGGTATTCAGCTTTAATTTCGCAGTCACCTTCTGGTCAAACGCAGCCTTGGTGTTAAAGTTTTTGGACCAGTCAAACGTGACCGGTACATCCGTCAACAACGCTTGCCCCTTTACATTAACAGCACCGTTATCCACCACCAGATCCATCGGCCCGCCGGACAGTGTCAAGCCTGCCACAATATTTTTCAAAACAACGTCATGCGCCTTTGCTTCGGCCCGCACATGCACTTCATTAATATCCAGCTTCTTATGAATTGGAAATTTGAACGTCACATCTACATCAGTATTGCCCGAAACATCGGCGGAACGTATCCCCAGCATTTTGGGATATTCCAGCGGTTTGCTATCCAGTACAGACAAAGCCGTCTTTAATGGGCCCTGCAGCGAAACGGCAATATCAATTTCGGCGTGCTGTGTTGCTGACAGTTTGGACAATTGCGTAATATGAATTGTCGATTTTGTCGCCCGCATATCTCCCAACTTGCCGCCGGAAATATCGAGATGAAAAGAATCTGCGTCATAGGAGGCGC
>JBGTNC010000079.1:0-4771 GCA_041743265.1 Alphaproteobacteria bacterium
TTTAATCCTTTTGGCGGCAAGACGGCGGAGCAAATTCTCAATAATAAAATAGAGCACGGCACCTATGCCTGCGTTGTCGGCAGTGAACGTATTTCCAGCGATATTGTAGAATTTCTGCGTGGCGTATTGCATGACAACGAAGATGACCGTTGGGGGCTAGATGATGCCCTGCGCTGGTTAGAGGGGCGACGACTGAGCGCCAAGCCACCGTATATTACACTCACCGCGTCACGGCCCTATATTTTCCGTGATCGCAAATACTGGGATTTACGCACATTGGCGGTGGGCTTTGCGGCGCATACGTCAGATGCGTCTGCGGCGCTTGAAAAAGATAATTTTACCCTGTGGGTGAAACGCAATTTCGAAGATCGCGACCTTGAATCGCGTATCGACAAATGCAGGGAGAAAGAAGAAGGCTCCTCACGGGAGCGAGTGGTTTCCAGCTTTTGTTTGGCGCTGGATCCGCTGGCGCCGGTGCGCTATAAGGGTGCCTCTATTTTTCCGTCCGGTTTTGGCACAGCACTGGCAGATGCGATGGCGCGCGATGAAGATGTGCAAATTCATGCGGAGCTGATTGCCTTGCAACTGTTTAACAACTGGGTCAATCAGCGGTTCGAGGAAATTACAGATGCCAGCGCGATCATCACCGTTTTTGAAAAATGTCGAAATTTTCTGGCGCAAAAAATGCCGGGCTATGGCATGGAGCGGATTGTTTACTTGCTCAACAAGGAAACAGTCTGCCTGAGCGGCCTATTGCGTGATTATTATGTGCTGAGCCCCGGACATTTGCTGGTGGCACTAGAGGGGCTTGCCAAATCTGGCAAGCGACCTGACCAAGTGCTGGATCGTCATATGATTTCTTTTATCTCTGTGCGCGAGCCAAAGATGATTGACCCCCATCTGGGCCATATTATTTCGCATGACCGTGCTTACCAGCTGATTGGTGTTGTGCGCACCTTGGCGGCGATACAGCGGCGTTTTCAGATTGCCCCTGTACCCGCATTGGGTGATTGGCTGATTTCATTGATGGCGCCAGCAGTCGAGCGTTTCCATGATCAGGATTTACGACAACAGGTTTTGCAAAAACTCAGCACATTGACAGATAGCGGAAATTTGAATGCTATTCTTGAAATGGTTGATTCACCGGCACTGGTGCACGATGATCAGCAACGCTACGCCGTTGCAAGGCGTGAGTTTGCGCTTTTGTCGCGCGAGGGCGTGGGGCTTGCCAATCAATTGGCACGTAAAAAAACCTTTGGTCTGGCAGCGGGCCGCCAAGTGGCCATGTTGGTGTCATCGGTCATGGCGGCGTGTAGTTTGCTGGCCATTGTCGCTGCACATTTTTGGTGGGATTAAATATGTCTGATCAGAAAAATGTCCCTAAACCCTGGTCTGTTCGCTTCGCCATATTTTGCGTATTGGTTGTGGCGATGATTTACTTTCCGACGACGGTCTTGTTCTGTGGCTGTATGCTGCCAGCTTTTGTGGCGGCGCTTGTCGATACGCAAGGACAAAGAACAGCCGGGATGACGGTCGGGGCCATGAACCTTGCAGGGACGCTGCCCGCCGGATTGGCGCTCTGGGGAAACGGGGGGCGGATCGAACACGCGATTGCTCTGTTATTACAGCCGCATACCTTATTGGTAGCCTATGTGGCTGCGGCCTTTGGCTGGGCGCTTTATTTTTATATCCCCCCGATTGTGGCGGGCATGATGGTGCGCCGAAACGAAAAACGACTCAAAGACATCGAAAAACGCCAGCAAGATCTGGTGCGTAAATGGGGTGCTGGCATTGCGGGGCAGAAATCCTAGGTCTTTTAAAATAGATAAAATTTTAAATAACTGAAATGTCAGGGTTTTTCTAGGATTGTTAACGGCTCGTTAAAAACAACAGGCGTAGAATAGAAAGGTTAAGGGAGAGACTGGCCGAAGTTCCGCGATAACGAGGACACGGACAGTATTGCTGGGGCAAAATATGCTGACACAACTCAACAGGCTATTCCGCAGGCAAGAAGGTGTTGCCGCCGTAGAATTCGCATTGATTGCGATGCCGTTTTTCTTGTTGCTGATCGGCACCATCGAAATGGCTTTGTTTTTTGCAGCAGGCACCGTTCTGGAAGGCGGTTCTGCTGCTGCATCACGTTTAATCCGTACCGGTCAGGCGCAATTGTCCGGTGACCCAGAAACAATGTTCCGTGATGCTTTGTGCAATCATGTGGATGCGATGCTGGATTGCACGAAAATCCAGTACGAAGTGATCCATGTATCCGAAGGTACCTTTGGTGCCGCTGAAACATACGAACCAGAGTTTGATGAAGACGGTAACTTGGTGCCAGCAGATTTCAGTACGGGTAACTCAAACGATGTTGTGATGGTGCGTACAGTGTACCGCTATGAATTCCTGACCCCCTTCATCGGGAGCTTGATGTCTGCAGGCAGTGCAAACAATAGTATGATGCATATGTCTATGTCGGTATTGAAAGCCGAGCCTTATACTTTCGGGGAAGAATAAATGACGCGCCGCTTTGTTAAATTCCTGAAGCAGGATAAAGCGAATGCTGCGATTGAGGCAGGGTTTTTGTTTCCCGTGATGGTGGGCATCATGTGTGGCATGGTGGATATGGGGACGGCACTGGTGACAAACCAGAAAGTAACAACAGCCTGCCAGATTGTTGCGGATTTACTGGCGCGTGATAGAAGCGTGACAGAAGCGCAGATACAAGATGCTGTGGTTGCGGGCCGTTTGGCGCTGATGCCTTATAATACTGCTTCTTACGGCGTGGATATTGCGGGCGTTCAGTTTGTCGGTTCTACGTTGGAACCCACCGTGCGCTGGCGCGAGACACAGAACATGTCCGAAAATGCAAACGTGCTGACCCGCAGCGAAGGGTTGGGGTTGCAGAACGAAGGCGTGGTGGCAGTCACCGTAGAATATCTTTTCCGGCCTTACTTTAGCGGGTTTATGATTAACGACATTCAAATGCATGAAGAAGCCTATGTGCGGGGACGCAAAGGTCTTTTTGTGCAAAAGGAATAAACCATGACATGTCTTTTTTGGCAGAATTTAAAATCACAGCTGTGCCGCTTTACAGCGGAAACAGCGGGTGCAACGGCGATTGTCTTTGCGCTTTCAATCCCGATGTTTATCGGCGCGGCGGGCGTGGCGGTGGATTTGGCGCAGGCTTATAACGTCAAAACACGTTTGGCCAATGCGGTGGATAAAGCAGCGCTGGCGGCAGGCAGTACGACCGGCGATGCCGATGATATTGAAGAACAGGTTATGAATTTTCTGGAAGCGAATTACCCAGAAGGCGCACTTGGGAATACCTTTAACGTTGAGGTGATACTGGGTGATGGTACTGTGACCGTGAAAGCAAGTGCGCGGGTGAAAACAAGTTTCATGTCCATTATGGGCAAGGAATATGTGGATGTGAACCAGACAACAACAGTTAAACGCGAGCTTGGCGGTGTGGAAGTTGTGCTGGTGCTTGACGTAACGGGGTCGATGGCGGGGAATAACATCACCGCGTTAAAAACAGCGGCCACCAACTTTTTGAATATTATGTTCGACCGTATTTCGGATGTGGAGTATCTGAAAATTGGGATTGTGCCATTCAGTGCTTCGGTGAATGTGGGCAGCTATGGTGTGGGGGTTGCGCCAGGTGGCGCGGCCTATGATACAGGTTTCATTACATGGCCATCATCTGATGATTATATCACTCCTGCATCCAATATTCAGTATAACAGCGCGACATCCGGCACAACCAACCATTGGCGTGGTTGTATCCGGGAGCGCAGTAGCGGCCGTGATGTGACAGATGATGCAAGCCCCAATTGGCAGATGTATCGCTTTCCGCAGATTTGTAGCAGCTATAATAAAAACGGCTCTTGTAAAAGCTATAGCAACAATAACCCCAATAACGGCTGCACGAATAACCGTTTGGTGCCGCTGACGAATAACCAAAGCGCACTGCAAGCGGCTATTAACGGCCTGCAGGCCGCGGGTAACACCTATATTAACGTGGGGCTTGTCTGGGGCTGGCGTGTGATTTCGCCCAGCTTCCCGTTCACCGAGGGTGCCGCCTATGACGACGTGGACTGGAGCAAAACAGTCATTCTGATGACGGATGGGGATAACGTGCCTTATAACACCTATTCTGCTTATGGCTCTAACCCGGGCCTCAGCGACAACAACCTCGATAGCAAGGTGACGACGGTCTGTAACAATATGAAGGCGGAAGGGGTGACGCTTTACACAATTACCTTCCAGTCCGGCATCAGCAACAGCACGCGCACTCTGTTTAGAAACTGCGCGACGAAGCAAGAGATGTACTTCGATGCGCCGAGTAATCAGGATTTGGTCAATGTGTTTGAAAATATTGCCAACCAACTGAGCCAGCTGCACATTGTTGAATAATGCTGTCTGACGGGGCTTGCGCAAACTTTACAGCGAAAAGATAAATCCGAGTATTGAGCGGCAAGTAAATAATATAAAGAATTTTATTTACTTTTTATCTATCGGACTTTTATTTTAAAGTAAGTGAAGAAACGATGATAAGTCGCTTTTATACTCGAAAGTTAACCTGCAAGAGCCTGTTATTTACCGAATCTTAAAACCTGCGGGCTTACGATGGAAGTATAGGGTTTGGGTTCACATTCAAAACAAAATTTTCCATGGAGGGAAAAATGCTGTTGAAACTTTTGGCTTACAAACAATCTTTTGTGCGTTCCGAAAAGGGCGCGACGGCAATTGAATACGGCTTGATTGCGGC
>JBGTNC010000080.1:0-3155 GCA_041743265.1 Alphaproteobacteria bacterium
TGCCGGTATCGCCGGTTCCTCTCTGAAAGCTGCGCAAACCATCAAGAAAGCAGATGAGTTCGGCGACAAGATGCATGACCAGACAATGGAAATGATCGAACAAGCGCATACGTTGACACAAAACTCCAAAGCGCGTGGCACGATCGATCCTCAGAAACTGATCGAAGCATCCGACCGCCTGCAGAAGATGATCGAAGGCGAGAACGAAGCCCGCCAGAATCGTCTGAAACAGCTGGAAGCTACCGCACAACAACTGCGTGGCGCGACAGACAAACTGATCGAAGCTGCCGATGCCTCCAACAAGGCCCGTCAGATCGAAGCTGTCAAATCCGCAGAAGTAGATGTGGAAAAGGCCCGCAAGGAACAGCCTGCGAAAAAGTCCAACGACAATGCCGAGGGCGTTGCCCAGCCGGCAGCGGAAGATACCCAAGCGCGCAAACCGCGCAAGCGTGGCAACGGTCCTTCAGCTTAATGGATCCGGAAGAGCTGGTACTCCGGTTCGGAGTACCAGCTTTTCTTTACGCATGATTATGTTTTATGAATAAGTAACGACGACGACAGAAGGTGGTAGACCATGTGGGGCGATAACAAGAAGAAACAACAGCCTGAAGCTGCAAAGCCGGTAGAAAAAGATCAAGCCTCCTGGAATGACCAGTTGAAGGATGCTTTGCCCCAGCGCGCGAATTTCTTTGACTCTATGCGCACAGATGCATTCCAGAACCTAAACCTGATTGAAAACTACGTTGAATTCTGGACAGCCTTTAAAGTAGATGGCCCCGCCGACAAATGGCGCGTGATGCACTACATGGTGTATGACCTGGATAAGCCCGATGGCAAATTCGTATCCGAGCCTGTTGTGAAAGACCGCGACACCGGTAAGCCAAAAGATGTTTCATTCCCGGAAGCTGTATTCCAGCTCTCCCGTATCGAATTCGTCGCCAGCAAAACAGCCACCACACCGGTGGTCGATCTGGAAGGCCAGTATCCGGCTGCTCAATATCCTGAACTGAAGCCGCATTTCTATGACATGGAACACTATAAAGGTGTCGCCAATATCGAAGGCATCGCGTTCAACGAATTCAACCAACCGTACCGCCGCATTGAAGGTAAAGTGTTTGCTGATGCGACGTTCCAGCGGGAAGAGATTAAAAAGACGATTTTGGCCGCTGAACAAGCGCGCGAACACCCCAAAGTCAAACAGCAGATTGAAGGCGGTATTCTGGGCGATTTGTTTAATACAGCTTCCGAACGCACCGCATCGTTGGATAATATCCTGAAAATTGGTCAGGTCTTGGTCACGATGGATCAGTTCGCCACACAAGTGGGCGCGCTTTATCTGGCAGCGCAAACGGCTGTTGGGCAGGATGAAGGCTTTGATAAAGTCACAGGCCTGAAAGACGCTGAAAAGAAAACTATTCTGTCTGTTGCGCGTAACCAAATGCCGTCGATGGATAGCGATGATGCTTGTGATCGTGCATTGCGCTACATTATCCCTAGCATGAAAGAAACACTGGATGAAGCGCGCGAGCTGGGTGTGCATGTCGAGCCTTTCCAAAAGTTCACATCTGAGTGCGAACTTTATATGAACCTGCTGAATGCATCGCAAAGCCTGTCACGCCTGGAGCGCGGCTTTGTTTCCGCCAGCAACAGCGACACAAGCCTGATCACCACAATCCGCCAGTCGGTGGATATGGCGCAGAAGTCTTTTGTTGAACTGGGCGGCACGCAAGAACAAATGGATAAACTGAAAGCCTGGGTTGCAAACCCCAGCAAAGACTCCATCCCCGGTTGGATGCCCGGCTTTTTGAACCGCTACTACGAATCCCGTGGCAGTGTGATGCAAAAAGTACAGCAACGCAAAGCAGGCCCGACACAGGTTAAAGTATTACCTGCTGCCGTTAAGCCGCCGATTTCCGATGAATATAACGATGGCAATCTGCAATCGCAAAAACCGGCAAACGCTAACAAACCCAAACCACCCGGTCAGGGCGGCTAATTGGGCCAGTTAGGGGTATAGACGGGATGTTCAGGAAATTTGTTGAATGGGTGACAGACAAGCCAAAAGAATGGCTGTCGAAACCACGCCTGATTCCCGCTCGTTATAGCGACGTGCCGGAGAATGACCCACGTTTTGTCATGTCTCAGGAATTTGCCGATCCCGAACACCGCAACCGCCGCTATTATCTGGCGGGTATCAAAGAAAAATCGACAGATACCTTCTGGCGGATGACGCTGATCACGCGTGACCTGAAACACGGCGATGATTATTTCGAAGAGAACCGTCGCCAGATTGCAGATGACGCTGACGAAGTCATTTTTTACTTGAAGCGTTTTGAAGCAAGCTGCCGTGAAAAGGAATATATTCCAATCAACGGGGCAGGGCCGACCTATCGTAAATTTGCCAATCTCTTTGGCATCCATTTTGATGATGATGGCAAGAGCTTCCATATGGATACGGAAGGCGCTTTGGATAAAGAAACCCTATTGAGCCGCGAAGCGCTTGATAAAATTTTCAAACATGCCGCCGATAAGGAAAAACCGATTGATAGCTGGGAAGAGCTTTACCAGCGTATCGTCTTGACGACGCCGACAGACAAAGCAACCGCCGCTGATTTGGCGGCAGATCCTGCATGGAAGAGCTTTACTGAAGAAGCAGGCGCGATGCTGACGAAGTTGAAAAACCTTGGCGCATACTTGAATGGCGATAAGCCCGAGAGCTACAAGCGCCGCACGCTGGAAAATATTGTCGATTATGTGATTGTCGATACAACACGTTTTGACAGCAGCGACAAAATGAAACTGGCGCAGCATCTGGTAGATACAACGGTTATGGTTGGCTTGCTGCGTGCAGGTGCTGAAGTATATGAAGAGCAATTCAGCAAAGGGCTTGCGCTCTCGCCAGATATGCTGAAATTTGTGGGTACAATCGGTACAGCGGTTAAAGTTTTTGCTGAGCGGCACTTTGGTCTCAATGAAGAACAGAGCCAGCCGATTTCCAATATTATATCTCTTGGGGCTGACCCGCACGGTGAAGCCTTACCGCTGGAAGGCACCTTGTCGCAATATCCGCTTGGAAAAACGCCCAAAGCCACACCCGCCGCGAATGCCAAACGCAATGGCCCGACGGCTT
This sequence comes from Alphaproteobacteria bacterium, assembly GCA_041743265.1. Taxonomy (GTDB): domain Bacteria; phylum Pseudomonadota; class Alphaproteobacteria; order Micavibrionales; family UBA2020; genus UBA2020. The sequence goes on from JBGTNC010000080.1 coordinate 3,131, forward strand.
GATGAAAGACGGAATATAAAAAAGC
>JBGTNC010000081.1:0-11966 GCA_041743265.1 Alphaproteobacteria bacterium
ATTATCCGTGGCCTTGATTATTACACAGGTACCGTTTTGGAAGCCCGTTTCAAAGACGGCCCTGCGCTATCGATTGGCGGCGGCGGACGCTACGATGATTTGGCAGGTTCTTTCATCAATCAAAAACTGCCCGGCATCGGCGTGTCGATCGGCCTGACTCGTTTGTTCGGCCTGTTGATGGATCAGGGCTATATCAAACCGGGGGCGAAATCTCCGGCTGATATTCTGGTGGTACTACCCGATGAAGACCGCCGTATTGAAGCCACAGAAACAGCCCGCACCTTGCGCACCCGTGGATATAAGGTCGAAATGTACCACCGCGCCGCAAAGGTCAAAAACCAGTTGGCCTATGCCGAGAAAAAAGGAATCAGCCATGTCTGGTTCCCGCCTTTCAAGGATGGGCAGCCACACGAGGTAAAAGATATGGAAAGCGGCATGCAGTTAGAAGCTGACCCGCAGCACTGGCAGCTCATCAAACCTGCCGGATCAAAGGCTGTTTGATCCTATCCGCACCAACGTGATAGAATATAACTTGATGGAATTTTTATAGACGGGGTTATTTACCATGACATTTGGCAAGCGCACATTGTTGTTGGCAGGCTTTGCAGCCTTCTTTATGACCGCCGCCACGGGTCAGGCTCTGGCCAAATACACCTATATTCACAACGAAGGCGAGTATAGCGTTGAGTTGCCCGATGCCCCCAAAGGGGAAACCATCTGGGCTGACCAGAAAAATGAAATCCCCTATATTGAAAACCCGCCCAAATTTGGCGCACTCGGTGAATACGCCTATTTGCACCGCGTCGATGCCGATACAGGCGACTTTTTCAAAGTCGATATTACATTTTTGAAATCAGGCGCCGACTTCTTGGCAGGCACCACAGAAGAAAAGCTGATGGAATATCTGGGCAAAGAATTTAAAGGCCGCCGGATGGAAAACCTGAAAAGCACCTATTCCGCAGGATCAAAAACACTGAAATGGGCTTCTATGACAGGCTTTACGGTGGATGAGAAAAACAACCTGCTGTATCGCGCAGTGCATTTCCTGACGGGACTTGAAACAATTTTGATTATCAAATCGGAATACACCGCCGAGAATAAGAACTATTCCGAGATGTACCAGCGCATGGCACAATCCATCAAGTTTACAGGCAAATAATCAGACGGCTGCTGCTGTAAAAGCCTTCACCCGCTCGACCATCGAAAAGAACCCATTACGGCGGTTGGGGCTGAGATGCTGATCCAACCCTAATTCTGCGAATGTTTTCTCAACGTCTATAGCCTTGATTTCTGCGTGCGTGCGCGTGGCAAAGACGGCAAATACAACCGCAATCAGTCCACGCACGATCTGTGCGTCGCTATCGGCGAGTATACTGAGCCGCCCCGCCTCATCCCAACCTAGAATCATCCAGACCTGGCTCATACAGCCGCGCACTTTGCTGGAATCCGTCTTCAAAGCCTCCGGCATGTCCGGCAAAGTGCCGCCAAGGTCGATCAGATACTTATATCTGTCCTCCCAATCATCCATCAGGGCGAAGTTATCCACAAGCTCATCTATATTCATATTCACGGGTAAGCCTTTTTTCTTGAGCATGGCAACAATATAATCTTATTTCAACGTAAAGCTATAGTTGGCAATTGGCTTAACCTGTTCTATTCTAAAGGGTATAAAGAATAAAGTCGGTTGCCGACGAAAAAGAAGGGAAACGAAGTAATGAGCAAGACCGGTTCGGGGGATACCAAAAATACGCTGTACTGCTCTTTCTGCGGAAAGAGCCAGCATGAGGTCAGGAAACTGATCGCCGGCCCGAACGTATTCATTTGTAATGAATGCGTCGAGCTGTGCATGGATATCATCCAGGAAGAGGATAAAACCCAGCTGGTTAAATCCGGCAAGGGAATCCCTACCCCAAAAGAAATCAAAAAAGTTCTCGATGATTACGTCATCGGTCAAGATCGCGCCAAGCGCGTTTTGGCTGTGGCTGTTCACAACCACTACAAACGTATCGATGAAGGTTTGATGAAAGGAAGCGAGATCGAGCTTTCCAAATCAAACATCATGCTGATCGGTCCGACAGGTTCAGGTAAAACACTGCTGGCGCAAACACTCGCCCGCATCATCGACGTTCCTTTCACAATGACAGATGCCACCACCCTGACCGAAGCAGGTTATGTAGGTGAAGACGTTGAAAACATCGTTTTGAAACTTTTGCAAAACTGTGATTACAACATCGAACGTGCACAACGCGGCATCGTCTACATCGATGAGGTGGACAAGATCAGCCGTAAGTCTGACAACCCGTCCATTACACGTGACGTATCTGGTGAAGGCGTTCAGCAAGCACTGTTGAAACTGATGGAAGGCACGCTCGCCTCCGTTCCGCCGCAAGGTGGCCGCAAACATCCGCAGCAAGAATTCTTGCAAGTGGATACGACGAACATTTTGTTCATCTGCGGTGGTGCTTTTGCGGGCCTCGACAAAATCATCTCCAGCCGTGGCAAAAAAACCTCCATCGGTTTTGGCGCTGAAGTACGCGGCCCTGATGAGCGTCGTTCAGGCGAAATCCTGCGCGAAGTACAGACAGAAGATTTGCTCAAATTCGGTTTGATCCCCGAGTTTGTCGGTCGCCTGCCCGTTCTGGCGACACTGGACGATCTGGATGAAACCACACTGGTATCCATCCTGACCGAACCGAAGAACGCGCTGACCAAACAATACGCACGCTTGTTTGACATTGAAGGCGTGAAGCTGACCTTCCAACACGATTCTCTGCATGAAATCGCAAAACGCGCGATTGAACGCAACACAGGCGCACGTGGCCTGCGTTCCATCCTCGAGATCTTGTTGCTGGAAACCATGTTTGAATTGCCAGGCATGGAAGGCGCGGAAGAAATCGTGGTCAAAGCGGAAAACGTTGTGAACAACACAATGCCGATGGTCATTTTCTCCGACAAGAAAAAAATCAAAGATAAAGAAAGCAAAAAGAAAAAAGAGGAAGAAGAAGCCAAAGAAGATAAAGAAGATGACACTGCTGCGGCATCTTAAAAAAACTTCCGATTGAACCTTTTGCAATCAAAAAAAGCCGCCCCATCAAACGGGCGGTTTTTTTATGTCTCCGATTTGAAGCGTAAAAAATTACGCCTATGTTGGGAACATGACGAAAACTGGCGCATCTGTCGCCAGCGAAACACTGCCGTGCCCTTTGTTCGATACGCCAAGCCCGGACAACGGCGGCAAAACCAGATTACCGGCACGATAATCGCAATCACCATCCAGTGTAATCATGGCCCCTTCCAGCGCCATGATTGAAAAAGCACCTTCTACAACAATCAAATGATCTTCACCTGATGGCAGCATAACGGCCGCGACATTCCCAAGCGGCCCGTAAAGAACAGCACGCGAAAATAACGCACGCTGCTTCATCTCCGCCTGCAACGTGCCAAGAACTGCCAATGCATGATCCATTCGGCTGCCCCAAAAACCGGCCAGATGTACATCATGCCAAACCCAATTGCGAATCCCCGCAAAGGTAAAAGCAAGATCGGTTAAGTCCTGAGAGTTTTTAACAAAGGCTGGAATGTCACGCGGCTGAAAACCGGAATCACCATCCCCCGCCCATAAAAAGGCAGAAGGCATGGCATGAATACCGCCATCGACGGCGATCACAGGCAGGCTTTTGACCTCTTCCGGCAAAGCATGCGGCACAAAAGGTGCAGCACCTGCCAACAACACAGACCCTGTACCCGGATCATGCGCTGCAAAATCCAGCGCTGTACTCACGCTTCTTTTTTCGTGGCAAGGGCTGCGGCAATCATGTCGGCGCACTCCCAAAGTGCGGTACCCAATTCTTCGCTGGCGCCTTCATCTTGAAACATACGCTCTTGTGCGATTTCCAGCGCGTTCAAGCCACTTTTATATCTAACGGTATGGCCGTTATAAACAGCGGTATAGGGCTGCACTGTTTGCACGCATAATGCGTCGCGACTGTAATATGGCAGCAAGGCCGCAACCGTCGCCAATCGACCCATGGCGGCAGCCGCCGTCAACGGCGTCCAACCGGCTGTGTTCGGTGTGTCTACGACCAAACCTTGTGCACGGCCTTTTTCCAACCAGCCGTCGAGCTCATCATCTAGCAACCACTTCGCCATATACTGCGCGAGGGTGGAGCCATGTGATCCTGAAGTATCGTTAAGCCCTTTGCTGCCGGTACCGGACAAGGCTTGTTCCAACCAATGCAGTGTCAACAACCGTCCCGTCACAGGCGCGTTTGCGGCAGCCACGTTAAAAGCTGTTTCACCTAAATCTCTCGCAAGATGTGGATCGGCACCTGTGGCCAATGCCGCGACGACATCCGCCGCTACATCGCGACCTGCAGTTTCTGCAGCCGCCAGCGTGTGCAATGGAAAGTTGTCTTCAGATTCTGTCATGTCAAATCCCTGCTCTCATATCATCTAAAACTTGTGATGATGCTGTTACCACGTGTGAAAAAGTAGGCGCGCCCAAAACAATAATGCCAGCAGAGCGATGCCCACGCAGATCACCACCAGCCGCCACACCCGCTTGCATTGCCGCCATCAGGCGCTTGCGCAACGGGGCTTGCATATCGGCCATATAGGCACGCTCCAACTCTGTCAGCGTTTTTTCGGATGACAGCATATTGCCCGCCACCACATAATGTTCCTTGCCTATATGTCCAGCCCAGCGAAGACATTGCTCGCCCGTCATCGCCCAGATATCACCATCGAAGGGCACCAGCAGAACCTGACGCAGGCTTAACTGTTTATCTGTTTCTCTCAACTGCTGCAAAATATCGACCGTGGGTACACCCGCCGCCATTTGCGCCAAAGCCATGGCCCCCGTCTCGGGGTTTCCTTTAGCTTGGACAGAAACAACGCCGACGCCTTCTTGCATATAAAGACTGCCGCCGACACAATCGTCCGATCCGCTTGTGATAGCTACGCCAATCTGGCGTGTATACGGATTACGGGCGATGAGTGTCAGCGTCATATCTTACTTACACATTCAACAAAAGGTTTTCACGCTCCCACGACGAAATCACCGCGTTATACGCTTTGAACTCAGATTCCTTGATACCAATCAAAGTCCGGCAGAAACGCTGACCAATCATATCTTGCAAGGGTTTGCATGCTTTGAATTTCTTCAAGGCGTCAAACTGGTGCGTTGGCAGGGAGTGACCTTTTTTATAGGCACTGCCTTTGATCTGTTCTGTCGGTTCAATCTGTTCAATCATACCAAGCAAGCCGCAAACAAGCGTTGCGCTGATTGCCAGATACGGGTTGCCGTCTGCGCCAGGCAAACGGTTTTCAACACGACGCGCATCCGGCTTCGAAACCGGTACGCGCAAACCTGCGGTACGGTTATCAAGGCCCCACTCAACGTTGATCGGGCTATCCGTCTGTTTGTGGCCAAAGCGACGATAAGAATTCACGTTCGGCGCAAACAACGGCAAAGAGCTTGGCAAATACTTCTGCAAGCCGCCAATGTAATGACGGAACAGTTGTGTATCCGTACCATCAGCATCAGAGAATACGTTAACGCCCGTTTTCAAATCCACCACGCTTTGGTGAATGTGCATGGCGCTGCCAGGTTCTGTCTGCATCGGCTGAGCCATAAAAGTTGCGTAAACGCCATGGCGCATCGCAACTTCACGGGCCGTGCGTTTGAACAAGAACGCTTGATCCGCAAGCTCCACCGGATTGCCGTGGTTAAAGTTTACTTCCATTTGCGCGGCACCATCTTCATGGCTCAGCGTATCAATGTCCACGTTCTGGGCATCGCAATAGTCGTAGATGTCTTCAAAGATTGGGTCAAATTCGTTAACCGCGTCAATACCGTAAGCCTGACGCCCGCCTTCGCGACGGCCCGAGCGGCCAATGGGTGGTTGCAGCGGAATATCGGGATCGGTATTCACGGCCACCAGATAGAATTCCAGCTCCGGCGCCACAATCGGGCTCCAGCCACGATCGTTGTATTCTTGGATAATGCGCTTCAGCAACTGACGGGAAGACAACGGCACAGGCACGTCATCACCATAAAAAGCATCGCAGATAATCTGCGCGGTCGGCTCTTTGTACCACGGTACCAAACGCACGGAATCTTCATCCGGCTTCATGTACACATCGCCCATGGTCGGCCCGATGAATTCACCGTCGGGGTAGTCCCCCGTGACAGTCAGAATAAAAACAGATTCCGGGATAGGCATCCCGCGTTCGCGCAAAATGCGCAACAGTTTCTCCGCCGGAATAATCTTGCCGCGGGCGATCCCTGACATATCGGGTATCAGGCATTCCACTTCCGTTATTGCGTGTTCTCGGATAAACTGCTCCAGCTTGTCCATGACAAACCCCTTGTATAGAAAAATAATCCCCTTCAAGACCTTACAGGATATTCAGACCAAAGATGACCAGGAAATATGAAAACGTGAAGGAGTACCGCGACCCCTGGTATGCTTTGACAGCCAACCGGCTGCTTGTGACTCTAGGCGGCCTCCGGGAGGAGGTCAACTGCGATGTTTGCGTCATCGGTGCCGGGTTTACGGGACTTTCAGCGGCGCTAGATCTCACCCAGAAAGGTTATTCTGTTATTCTTCTGGAAAAAGATACCGTGGCTGGTAGTGCTTCAGGCCGTAACGGCGGTCATGTCCAGCGCGGTTACAGCCAATCCCCCGGCTGGCTCATCAACCATTACGGCCTAGAGACCGCCAAGTTTATGGCGAATGTCTCGCTCGAAGGACTGGGCTTGATGCTGGAGCGTATTGCCACCCATGACATCAAATGCGATTTCAAATTTGGTCACCTGACCGCGGGCATGGCACCAAAACATATGCAGGAACTAGCACAGGACATCAAAGACTGGGAAAAACTCGGCCAGAAGGACATGGTCCTTTGGAATGAAAAGGAAATACAAGAAACTATCCATACAACAGATTACATCGGCGGGTTATACGACCCCAAAGGCGGGCATTTCCACCCGCTAAACTATGCCCTGGGCATTGCCAATGCCTTACAAAAGGCTGGCGGGCGCATTTACGACAATACCCCTGCCCTTGATATTATCCCCGGCGAGAAAGCCAAGGTCATCACCTCCAGCGGCGCGGTCATAGCCAAGCATGTGATCATCGCAGGCGCCACCGGCATGAAGGGCATGGCCCCTTTGCGCAAAACCTCTATTCAGGTCACCGCCCATATGATTGCGACAGAGCCGCTCGGCGAAGATCGCGCGCGCCAGATCATGACCAAGGACATCGCCGTGGCTGATGCGCGCTTTATCATGAACTATTACAGATTTTCAGATGATTACAGGCTTTTGTTCGGCGGCAACTGTAACTATAGCGACCACGAATATGACGGTGAAGACCGCCGCTTGCGTGAACGCATGACAGATCTGTTCCCCATGCTTAAAATGACGCGGATTGATCATTGCTGGCGTGGGCCACTTGACCTGACCATGAACCGCATGCCGCATATGGGCAAACTGGCACCAAACATCTATTATGCCCACGGCTTTGGTGGTCAAGGTGTGATTCTGACCAATATCCTTGGCAAAGTGCTGGCCGAAGCCGTCGCAGGCACTGCCGAACGCTTTGACGTTTTCGAAAAAATCAGGCACAACCCTTTTCCGGGTGGCGACAGCTTGAAACGCCCCCTGTTTTTACTGGCCATGACATGGTACAGATTACGCGACATGCTCGGGTAAAATATAAACAAAACCAAATAAGAAGAAGAAAAGCCAGAGGAAAATATGACTTACGTTGTCACAGATGTCTGTATCAAATGCAAATACACCGATTGCGTGGAAGTCTGTCCCGTTGATTGTTTTTACGAAGGTGAAAACATGCTGGTTATCAATCCGGACGAATGCATTGATTGCGGCGTCTGTGTACCCGAATGCCCAATTGATGCCATCGTGACGGATATTGATGAACGGGCCGAGAAGTTTCTGGAATTAAACCGCGAGTATTCAACAGGCCCTTGGCCCGTCCTGACCCGCAAAAAGCCCGGATTGCCTGAAGCGGAAGAATTCAAAGACACGGCTGATAAGATGCAATACTTCAGCCCCGAACCGGGCGAAGGGGATTAAAACCCCGCAAGTTTCCTAGCTTGCGGCGCCAGCCTACCCCTTTGTTCGACGTTTAAACGACAATGGCCGCATCACAGGTATGCCGCCTTGAGCATCCTCATTCCCGCCCATTTTCGATACTGGAGCGCTACCCTCGGCAGAAGGCTTCTTCTTTACGGCCCCTTCAGGGGTCACGCCCTGGCGCAAGAGCAGTTCCACGATATCCCTTTGATTATTCTGCGCGGCACGCTCCAACGCCGTCATGTCGTTTGAGCTATCATTAAATATCCCGGAAATACTCGACATGCCGCAACCCCGCGCAATAAATAATTTTCATAACCATATTAATGTAATCCACGCCAAAAGACAAGTCACCACGACTGCGGCAAGGGAACCAATTTGATCAAAAATCGTTATAAACCGTTATAATTCAGGCAAATTAACCGAAATTTAAGAATTTTCTTGAATTTTTATGGCATTTACTGTAGGGTATTTTCTTGAATGGCATACCTATAGCCCTCCGGTGGGTTTTCCCACCAGATACTTGAATATACAGATTTTTCTGTGAACAGACGTTGGAAAGAGAGAGGCACATGGCAAAGACACTTAAAGCGAAGGCAAAACAGAGCAAGAAGCCCGCCGCCACTAAGAAATCCGTAAAACCGGCGAAAAAACCCGCCGCGGTCGTAAAAGCAGCGCCCAAAAAGGCTGCAGCTAAAGTAAAGACAACAAAAACCAAAGTAACCAGTTCTAAAACCAAAACAGTCTCCAAGGTTGTAACCAAGGCATCACCCGCGAAAACCAAGCCCGTTGCCAAAGTAACACCAAAGGCTGCTTCCAAAGTTGTAAAACCCAAAGAAGCCCCTAAAGTTGCTGCGACCAAGACTGTCAAAGAGAAAGCCCCCTCCGCCCCGAAAGCTGTGAAAAAACCAGCTGCACCGGTTGCGGTTGTGGCTGTGGCTCCCGTCGCACCGGAAGCGCCCAAGAAGCCCGAGAAACTCGATTTCGCCGCTGGTGATTTCGTTGTTTATCCGGCCCATGGGGTTGGTTTTGTTGAAGGCGTTGAAACCCAGACCATCGCTGGTATGGAGATCACGCTTTACACTATTAGCTTTGAAAAAGACCGTATGCGCTTGAAATTGCCGATTAGCAAAGTCAAAGCATCGGGCCTGCGCAAACTGTCCTCCAAGGACCGTCTGAAAGACGCACTGGCAACACTGCAAGGCCGCTCGCAAACGCGCCGCCTGATGTGGAGCCGTCGCGCGCAGGAATACGAAGCAAAAATTAACTCCGGTGACCCCGTATCTATCGCGGAAGTACTGCGTGATCTGAAACGTGCAGATGACCAGTCCGAACAGTCCTACAGCGAACGCCAGATTTATCAGGCTGCGCTGGAGCGTCTGGCTCGCGAAGTTGCCGCGATCGAGAAAATTGACGAGAAGAAAGCTGCCGAGAAACTCGAAGCTGTGCTTTCCAACGTCGCTTGATCCAATACCATACCGGTAAAAAAGCGGCCCCTTAGACGGGCCGCTTTTTTTGCCTGATATTCCAAGCCCCGCCAACAGGGCGGAACGGTTTTCATACTTGGCGCGTCAGATATTTAGAGCTACTATCTGAGAAAGCAGCATTAGGTGATATTTCTCCGGCTGCATAAAAGGAATACACGCGGCCATGTCGTCTTTCAAAAACAGGTTTAGCAATCTTGGCCACCCCAATCGTATATGGACGATTTCAGCCATTCACGGGCAGCTAGAGCGCCTGTATAGCATCCACGATGCCCTTTTCGACAAATGCCGCCCGGGCGACCGCATCGTTTATACCGGTAACTATCTCGGCGGTGCCTTTGCCAACCCAAAGGCGACGCTAGATGAACTATTGGCGTTTCGCCGCCGCCTGCTGGCCCAACCCGGCATGGTACCCGATGATTTCGTGTATCTACGTGGCAGACAAGAAGAACTTTGGAGCAAAATATTACAGCTCCAATTCGCCCCCAGCGCGCGCGATGTTCTGACGTGGATGGCACAGCACCACCCCGAGATGGAAAGCATACTGGAAGCCTACGGCAGCTCCTTCGATCACGCGCAAACAATCGCACGTGGCGGCGTGATCAACCTGACCAAATGGACAGGCTTCTTAAAAGAACAAATCCGCCGCCATTCAGGACATGAAACTTTTTTCACAGTCCTGCGACGCGCCGCCTTTACAGAGCATCGCTCCACCAACGACAATAATATCCTGTTTGTCCATGCAGGGCTTGACCCTGCCCTGCCGTTGATGGAGCAAGGGGATCACTTTTGGTGGTCATCTCGCGGGTTTAACCACATGGATGCAGCCTATAGCCCCTTCCGTACTGTTATTCGCGGACACGATCCGGAGCATGCGGGCGTACATATCGGCTCCGTTTCCATCAGCCTTGATGGCGGCTGTGGCCATGGCGGCAAACTTGTTTGTGCGCAAATGTCCGATCGGGGCTATGTGCTAGAACTGCTCTCCGCATAAGTTTTATTTATAAATACCCCCAGATTAATACATTCTGCCCTGCGGAACTTTACAACAGCCCACCTGTTGGATTAACGTCGACCCGTGTGTTTTTCTTGTACCAGCGTTAAAATAGAACTAAAATGGTACTATATTTTAAGCGACTCATCCAATCCGGCTTTTCAGCCGTATAAGTTACAGAAGTCCGCAAAAAGCCCGATCCCCATATCAAATATCCGGGCACAAAAGGAAGTAGAGGCGATCCATGGCACATCTTGATGATCCGACCACCCAACAAGCCAATTTGCGTTACATCCGTAATGCCATGCATGAACCTATGCTCGAAAAAGACCACGAGCTGGAGCTGGCCCGTCGCTGGAAAGATGACCAAGACGAACAGGCGCTGCATGAACTTGTGCGCTCTTATACCCGTCTCGTGGTGGCCATTGCCGCCAAGTTTAAAAACTATGGCCTGCCGCTAGGTGACCTTATTCAAGAAGGCAATATCGGCCTGATGGAAGCGGCAGCCCGCTTTGACCCATCCTTGGAGAACCGCTTTTCCACCTATGCAACATGGTGGGTGCGTGCGCAAATCCAAGATTATGTTTTGCGTAACTGGTCTATTGTACGCACAGGCACCACATCCAGTCAGAAATCGCTGTTTTTTAACCTGCGCCGCCTGCGTGCGAAAATTGATGGCCAGTCTGTACGCGACTTTCTCGATAACGACGCCATTGAATCCATTTCGAAAGAACTGGGCGTAAAACCCAAAGACGTCATGGAGATGGAATCCCGCATGAACGGCGGTGATCAATCCCTCAATAACACCGTTGGCGAAACCGGCGAGAGCGAATGGCAGGATTTTCTGGCTGATCAGACCCCAGGCCCCGAAGAAATCGTTATCGGTATGAAAGATAACGCCACACGCTCAAACTGGCTGAATGCCGCCCTGTCGGAGCTGAGCCCACGGGAACAAACGATCATTCGCGAGCGTAAGATGAATGACGATGTCGTGACCCTCGAAGACCTTGGCAAACAGCTCGGGATCAGCAAGGAACGCGTCCGCCAGCTTGAACAGCGAGCAATGGATAAACTTAAATCATCGCTGCTGGTCAAGGTACAAGACGCTGGCACGACAAAGGAAAGCCTTTTTATGGAAGGATAAGCCGGATTTAACTGGATTTTCTTCCAGAGCAATTGACATTTTGGTGGGGACATTTTTATAATCTGGTATGAAAAACACGTATATAAAAATACTCTCGTTCGCCTTTTTGTTCCTCGCCATCGCCTATCCGGCTTATGCGATTAAAGATGTCGACACCAAACGGGATATATATCAATACGACCAGCCCATCCAAACACATCCACGCGACTTGTCTCTCTTTAAAACCGGCATTGTCACCGAAAT